>DPZM01000061.1 GCA_003535955.1 Lachnospiraceae bacterium
TCCGGATACTTCATTACATCCTCGATCCTCTCCATATCGGTCCTCATTTCCTGGAGCACCTGCCCTGCCTGGATAAGCTGTCCCGCAGGGCCCATAAATGAATTGAGAAAACTCTGGAATGCCATTATCATACCGACAGTAAAATGACCCTGTATAACAAGCCACACTCCCTGGGTCAAAATAGCGATATTAAAGAATGCACTTACAGCCTGCGGTATCATACCCAGATACTGGTCAAGCTTAACGTACTTTATATTCTGTGAGCTGACAGATGCCTGATAGCCTGACCATCTCTCAAAATAGCCGTTTTCGGCTCCGCTTGCCTTGATAGTCTCTATCATATCCATGGCTCCGACCGTTGCGCCCTGGAGCTTACCCTGATCCCGCATTGCAACCCTTGTGATATTTATCCTTTTGCTGCTTATAATACGTGCCATCAGCATATTGACAAAGACCGATGTTACACCGAAAGCAGTCATCACAATTGAAAACCTCAGCATTACCACAAGATAGAAGATCATCATCCCGGTATTTAATACCAAAGGGGCAAGAGTGTTTACCACATTTGATGCTATAGTGGCATTGCTCTCCTTCCTGGCCTGTATATCTCCGGCCATTCTCTGTGTAAAGAATACCATAGGAAGCTTCAGTATCTTCCACATATAAGAGGAATTACCGACCGCTGCCAGTTTACCGTTAATTCGCAGGGAATAAACCGCCTGGATCCAGGCAGCTATGAGCTGTATGAGGCATAAAAGGCCCATCCCCGAAAAATACGGGATTATCCAGGACGGATTCTTCCCCGGAAGGAGATAGTCCAGAAATGCTCTGGAAAAACCCGCATTTAACATAGTACATAATGAACCTATTACGGTGGTGAGTACTACGAATACAACCGCCGTGCCTGCTCCCTTAAGCCGCTCTCTTGCAAACGAAAGAACCGACTTCTTTTTGCCGCTCTTAACGAATTCACCGGTAGGTTCAAACATCAGGACCACACCTGTGAAGCATTCGTCAAAACGTTCAAGTGAAACAGTGTATGAACCCCTGGCCGGATCGTTCAAATAAACCTTATTCCCCTTAAAGCCGTTTAAGACAACAAAATGATTGAATTCCCAATGTATGATACATGGGAATTCACCTTCCTTCCTAAGGTCTTCAACTTCAAAACGATAGCCTGCAGCTTCGAGGCCGTAACTCCTTGCGGCACAAAGTATATTTCTTGCATTGGACCCGTCCCTGCTTACTCCGCAGTCCTCACGGACCTGCTCAAGAGGTATCCATTTATCATAATAAGCAAGTATCATGGTAAGACATGCCGCACCGCATTCCAGTGCTTCCAACTGCATTACCATCGGTACCTTTGCCACCCCCTTTACGGGTGATTTTACTTTATCAGCCAAAATCAGATCTCCTTAGCCTATCCTAATTTGTAACAAGAACTATGGGATGCATCGACACGGCAGTCCCGTCCTTTTCATACCCGTCAACTGTCCCGAAAATACAGTAAGCAAGTAATCCCGCAAGCAGAATGATAAGCGCAAATAAAATAAGCCATACCGACGGAGTAGTAACTCTGATATAGTCATCCAGCTGTTCGGGCGATGACATCCTCTGTAAGCTTTTTTTTCTGAACAGATCGCTCATTCCTGATCTCCTTTATATATTATTTCGTTTGAATTCAAAAGTGTCCGCAGCTACAGAAATCTCTCATCAAGTGTCAGTCCGAACCTTCCGGCCAATTCCCTGAACTGGTCCGATGTTATGTAAGAGAGCTTGTCACGTCCGGTAGACATCTGCTTAAGAATTATTCCCGATGATTTCTCGACCGTGTGCATGAGTCCGAAGGTCGTATCAAAGCTTCTTCCCGTGGCAAACATTCCATGGTGGGCCCATATGGCGGCATCATATCTGTCCATAAGGGCAGCTGTAGCTCTTGCCAGCTCTATGCTTCCCGGCACAAGCCATGGAATAACTCCTATGCCACGCGGGATAACAAGAGGACACTCTGTCATTATGCCCCACAGTTCTCTTGTAAACACTTCATCTTTAAGCGGAAGAACAAAAGTAAGGGCAATAATGTTTGAAGGATGCGCGTGATAAACAACCCTGTATTCTCCCCCTGTCACCTTCTTTTTTATCTCCTGATTCATAAGATGGGATGGAAGTTCCGAGGTGGGCCGCCCTCCGTTAACAAATCCCCATACTATCCTGTATTTTGTACCGTTTTCATTAACCTCTGCTATTCCGAGCGTGTCTTCCGGATCAAGGCTGATATTTCTGAAGTACTTTCCGGTTCCGGTTATCAAAAAAAACTCGCCTGCGAGAGCGGGAACATTGACACCTATATCCGCCCATTCGCCGCATGAGAGCAATGAACTTATGCCGGCTATTTCTTCAGGTTTTATCCTGTAGGACAGATTACCGCCGTTGCACTCATGCCATCCCATATTATACCCATCGTCAGCCATTCTTAAAAAGCCCTGAAACCAGCCTGTATCCTGAATTTTCATTTATTCTACCTATCCGGTTCACCCTTCCTTATGATTTCACATACACCTTATATAGTACCGTTTTTTTGTACTCAATACAATATATATGATTTTTTTCAGATTTTTTTTAAATTTTTTGTCATGTTTATGCAGGAATGTTTTGGTTTGTTCAAGGTAGTTCCGGGGAACCAATACATACATCGCAAAACGTAACAAAAGCCGGGGTCCCGCAGGCTTTCCGTCACATTGGGCATGTATTGTGCGTCTTGTATTGCACCAAATCCTGTGCTATTATATCATCGTAAGAGTTATTTAATTCTTCAACCGAAAACTTTATACCCCTATCATGCCCGATCTCCCCAAGGTCGGGCACTTTTCGTTTCATCGTTTTATTCTCTTGCCTGCCTGACCTATAGCACCCTGCGGGCATACAAGCCTGCACAAATGACAGCCTACACACTTACTCCCATCAAGCTTAGGTGTCCTGTTTTCGAACCTGATCGCCTGATGTCCTCCATCCATGCAGGATATATAACATCTGCCACAGCCCACACATTTTTCTTTATCAAACACGGGAAACAACACTGAGTCCCTCTCAAGCGCATCTGTCGTATCGGAAACCGAATCAAGGCCTGAACCCCTTATATCCCTGACACTTTGTATTCCAAACTGGGCAAGGTAGTAATTAAGCCCTGCCTTCAGGTCATCTATTATCCTGTATCCGTATTGCATCACAGCTGTCGTCACCTGCAGCGAACCGGCTCCCAGAAGGATAAACTCAAGTGCATCTCTCCATGTCTCGATGCCTCCCATACCGCTTATATGAATGTCTTTTAACAGATCATTGTGACCCAGTTCGGCAATAAAGCGAAGGGCTATGGGCTTAACAGCATTACCGCTGTAACCTCCTATAGCCGACATCCCCTTTACAGCTATATCAGATACATAGGTATAAGGGTTAACTCCGGTGATGCTCTTTATGGTGTTTATGGCCGCTATACCGTCTGCCCCGCCCTTAACCGCAGCTTCAGCAGCAGGACTCATGCGTGCGACATTAGGCGTAAGCTTGGAAAGTACCGGTATTGATACCGCGGATACAGCTGCCCTTGTAAACCGCTCAACAAGCTCGGGAACCTGGCCTATATCACTCCCCATACCACCCTCCTGCATGTTGGGACATGAGAAGTTGAGTTCTATGGCATCGGCACCATTATCCTCACACTGTTTAGCCAGTTCGCCCCACTCCTCTTCATCCTTCCCCATGATCGATGCAAGGATAAACTTAGATGGGTATTCCTTTTTCAACCGTCTGAAAATCTCCATGTTCTCCGCAACACTGTGGTCAGACAGCTGCTCTATATTCTTAAAGCCTATCAAGGTACCGTTATCTCCGGTTACGGCGGAAAACCTTGGTGATGCCTCATGTATATCAAGTGAACAGATAGTCTTAAAGCAGGCGCCGGCCCACCCCGCCTCGAAGGCTCTTGCACACATATCATATGTTGACGCAACAACTGAAGATGATAAAAGGAAGGGGTTTTCAAGAGGTAACCCGCACAGATCGCATTCAAGCCTCTTCTCATCCTTCGGAATTGATATCTCTGTCTTTTCAAGAACCTCTTCATAAAGCCTTGACATTAACTGTTTTACCGGAACCGCTTGCGGACGTACACAAGCCTTCTCACATGGTGCATCACAGGATTGGCACGGATTGTCCGGTGGAAGAGCGAGTGCCGCAATGTCTTCATTATCAAACCATATGTTTCTTAACATTTTTGCGGGATCCATATGTGGACATGCTGCCGTACACGGAGCATTTTCGCATAAAGAGCACGTAATCATATCAGAACGCTTTAATGCTTTTGGTATCAGCATCAGGTCACCTCCTTAAAATGAATCCGTCTGTGTTTTTATTTTATCGCACAATCATCCTGTTTTCCATATTTTACTAAAATGTTTTATATAATGAGGAAATAATGATTTTCATATCATCAGGTGTTATAATATTGGTGCACATTTTCAATCCTTAACAGAGGGGGATGATCAGGACATGTATTATGCAAGCTTTGGAATACTGGCAGTGATACATCATTTGATCCTTAATAAAGAGATCTTAAGGGAAGGGAATAAATATCCGGCAAACAGCCCACATTTCCGATACAGGCAGTACCTTATAGCTCTTCTGGTTTTTTATATTGCCGATCTTATCTGGGGATTTTTGGAGCAATCAAGGATAAGGCCGCTCGTGTACGCGGACACTGTTCTGTTTTTTGCCACAATGGCCATGTCAGTAGTCCTGTGGACAAGATATGTCGTTGCCTTCCTTGACAAGCAAGGTATCCGGTCCACGAGCTTTTTGGCAGCAGGATGGATCATTTTCGCGTTTGTGATCCTGAGTCTTTTGATCAATTTCTTTTATCCCGTGATCTTCACTTTTACGGAAGACAGCACATATATACCTTATGCGGGCAGGTATATCCTTTTAGCTGCCCAATTCCTGCTCTTCGCCCTGATCACCGTATATTCTCTCTTCGTGTCTTTAAAGACAACCGGCAGAGACAGGGTACATTACAGAGCCGTGTGTCTGTCCGGCGGAGCCATGACTGTCTTTATCGTATTCCAGACAATGTATCCCTTCGCACCGCTTTATACTATAGCATGTATGATGGCCAACTGCCTTATACACGTTTATGTCGAGGAAGATGAAAAGAACGAACGGGACAGGATAACCGCAGATGCCGAAAAAGACAGGGAAAGATACAGCCAGATAGCCACCAGCCTGGCCAAGGACTACGATGCGATATACTATATAAATATCGAAAACGGAACTTTTTTCGAGGTATCCTCAAGTGAAGCCTACCGGACCCTGGATATCGTCCAATACGGTATTGATTTCTATGCGGAAACCCGTGAGAATGCCCGCAGGCTGGCTCATCCCGACGATCGCGACTTTGCGGTAAGCATGTACTATAAGGATACCATGCTAAAAAATCTTGAAGGAAAGAAATCCTACTCATATAAGTACCGGATAATGATAGATGATGAAGCCAGATATTACCAGTTTGTCGTGATACTCTCCGATGACGGGAAACACTTCGTTTTGTGTGACAAGGACATACATGATACCATAACCGCTGAAACCGCATTGCTTGAAAAACAGCAGGCAAATATAACATTTACCAGGATAGCGGAGAGTCTCGCATCCAACTATGACGTCATCTATTATGTCGATATTTTGAGCGGGCAGTATACCGGTTTTACTTCCCATAACATATACGGCGAGCTTAAGATCAATGAATACGGAAACAATTTCTTTGATGATGCGGCCACAAATGTTTCCCGGATAATCCACCCTAAGGACAGGGAGAAGATCCTTAAGGTCATCGACAGGGATCACATGCTCTCCTTACTTGAAGGAAGAAAGCGGTATTCCGTTGAATACCGTCTTATCATAAATGATTCGTCGCAGCATACAAGAATGATAATAAGAAAGTCAAGCGAAGGCAAGCACTTCATAATCGGAGTTGAAAACATAAATGAAGAGGTTAAAAAGGAAAAAGAACACCTTCGTGCCCTAAACACCGAGAAGGAACTTGCAAGGCGTGATGAACTTACGGGGACAAGGAACAAGACCGCCTACACCGAACTCGAAAAATCCTTACAGAGCAGCATCGATAATGGTGTGGACTACCTGCCCTTTGCGATCGCAGTATGTGACCTCAATGACCTTAAGAAGATAAACGACTCCAAGGGGCACAAGGCAGGTGACGATTATATAAGATCCTCAGCCAGGCTCCTGTGCAGGATCTTCGATCACAGTCCCGTGTTCCGTATAGGAGGAGATGAATTCGTAGTCTTCTTAAAGGGCGAGGATTACACCGCAAGAAACAGGCTTATGGAACAGCTGCACAGTACGGTTTTATCCAACCTTGAAAGGCATGATGGGCCTGTTATAGCATCCGGCATAGCCGAATATAAGCCTGAGAGTGATACAAGCGTAACGGACATCTTCGACCGGGCCGATCATCTCATGTACGAGGATAAACGTGAGCTCAAGCAGCATAAAAGCTGATGATAAGCACAGATTCATGCAATCCTTTCCATGATCAAAAGCTAATAATTTAAAGAAACAAAAAAAAACAAAAAAAGAAGAAAAAATACTTGCATTCCATCTCTTGTTTTAGTATACTAAGCAAGTCGGACGAAAGCCCAACCCGAAGATTCGACAAATGGCTCGTTGGTCAAGCGGTTAA
>DPZM01000059.1 GCA_003535955.1 Lachnospiraceae bacterium
TGAGTAAGATCAATGTACTTGAAGGCAAGGTAGTGGCTAAGGAAGGGATGAAGGTTGCCATAGTTGCATCCCGTTTTAATGAGATCATCGTTAATAAGCTTCTTTCGGGAGCGGTTGACGGACTTGTAAGGCATGGCGTGGAGGAGTCAAACATCACTGCGGCCTGGGTTCCGGGAGCGTTTGAGATACCGGTCATCGCCGACAGGCTTGCTTCCACAGGTAAGTATGATGCCGTTATATGCGTGGGAGCCGTAATAAGGGGCGATACGACCCATTATGACTATGTGTGCAATGAAGTATCCAAGGGGGTTGCCCAGGTGGGGCTTAAGACAGGGATTCCGGTGCTCTTTGGGGTTATTACGACCGAAAATATCGAGCAGGCCATAGCCAGGGCAGGCAGCAAGGGAGGCAACAAGGGGTATGATTGCGCCCTGTCTGCAATAGAGATGGTTAACCTTATGGCACAGATCTGAACATGGGGACTGACAGAAAAAAACCTTTGGGAATATATGTGCATATTCCCTTTTGCGTAAGAAAATGCAAATACTGTGACTTTGTATCCTTTCCAAGTGAGTCGGGAGACGGGGGTGAGTCGGGGGACGTATCTCTTGACTCACCTGCGTCAGCTTATGTGGATGCGGTTATAAAGGAGATAAAGGGGTACAGGGATAAATTCAGGTGCGCTGACACGGAGTACGAAGTGAAGACCGTTTATATAGGCGGCGGTACTCCCAGTGTCATCGCACCTTTTTATATTGCAGGGATACTTGAATGCATAAAAGAGACCTTTGCAATCGATGAAGATGCTGAGATAACGATAGAGGTTAATCCGGGAACGGTTGATGCTGATAAGTTAAAGACCTACAGAGAAGCCGGTATAAACAGGATAAGCATCGGCCTTCAGTCGGTAAGTGACAATGAGCTAAAGGCATTGGGGAGGATACACGACTTTAATGACTTTATGAAGGCCTATAAGGATGCGGCGGCAGCAGGCTTTGGAAACATAAATGTTGATGTTATGACGGCCATACCTTATCAGACCATGGACTCGCTAAGGGTCACTCTCGATACGGTTACAGGCCTTAGTCCAAAACCTGTACATATCTCGGCATACAGCCTGATAATCGAAGAAGGCACGCCCTTTTATGAATTATATGCTAAGGAGCCGGAAGAAACGTCCACGCGGCACGGAAACGTCCCGCGGCTTCCCGATGAGGAAACGGAGCGGGCTATGTATCATTTCACGGCAGGCTATCTTAAAGAGCATGGGTATGAAAGGTATGAGATATCCAATTTCGCCATACCGGGATATGAGAGCAGTCATAACAGCGCCTATTGGAGAAGGAGAGATTATACAGGCTTCGGACTCGCCGCTTCTTCGCTTGTAAACGGTATACGGTATAAGAACACCCTGAAAATGGAGGATTACATAAAGGAACCTCTGTCACGGGAATTGTTTGAAGAAAGCATAGAACTTACCTGGGATGATGAGATGAGTGAATATATGTTCCTGGGTCTTCGTATGAGTGAAGGAGTGAGGGCGGATGATTTCAAACGGGAATTCGGCACGGGGCTTATGAACCGGTACGGTGATGAGATAAAGCGTCTGATGGAAGAGGGGCTGCTTGCCCGGGATGATGCAAAGGGCAGATATTATCTGACCGATAAGGGAGTGGATTACGGGAATTACGTATTTTCCCGATTTGTGTGAGTAAAGGAAAAATGTTAATGTTGCCGTTTGTATATATATTTGATATAATTAGGAAACAAAACAGCCGTTTATCGGCGGAATTAATAGGGAGGTAGTGGTATTATGGAATATGAAGCTATGGATGCAGTGAATGCCGGTATGTCGGCGGGATCGATCGTATTTTCTCTGGTAGTATTCGTACTGTCTATAGTTGCTTACTGGAGGATTTTCGAGAAGGCGGGAGAAGCCGGATGGAAGAGCATAATTCCCATTTACGATGTGTATATCTTATTTAAGATAGCCTGGGGCAAGGGGTGGATGTTCCTCCTGCTGCTCATTCCCGTAGTAAATATCGTTATATATATCATGATGCTTTATAAGCTTAATAAGGCTTTTGATAAGGGGGTAGGCTTCTTTATACTTCTTCTGCTCCTGCCAAACATCGGATATCTTATACTTGCATTTGACGGTTCCGAATATATCGGCCCGCAGTAGGCAGTAAGAAAGACAGGGGATAGCCCCTGTCTTTTTTTTCTTAATTCACATGGGAAGCATAGGCCAAAAGAACCGTTCCCTGCCCAAAAAAGGTTGTGATTGTGTTAATATTTAGGTATAATTCAGCTATGGATGTTTTATAGTGGGGTGGCTAAATGGACAGAATAAATGACAGCCTTGTTAAGCAGGCCATAGACCTTAACGATATCATTGTATTTGAATACGATCTTAAGCGTGATCTTATCACGTTCTCGGATAATATCAATAAATATATCCCTGTTTCCAACAACATTTCAGCCTTTGTCGAGAATATCGCGGTAAGGGGTAAGATCCATGATGAGGATGTTAAGAAGGCTATATCCTTCTTTTCCCTGCCGCCGGAAGATGGCAAGGTCAGGATGGAGTATGTGCGCTTCCTCGACTTTTCGGGGGAGTTCTTCTGGTACCAGTTAAAGGGGCGGCGCGGAGGAGAAGACGGGTCCGATGGGGATGAGAATATCCTTTACGGTACCATGACCTATATCGATGATGAACAGAAGCATAGCAACGAGGTGATGGAGAAGAACAGGGACAGTCTTACCCGCGTACTCAACAATGAAGCGTTAAATAAGTTTACAGATGAGTATATAGGAACCGCACCCTCTGATTTTATTCCGAATCTTATCCTTGTGGATGTCGATGATTATGATGACTGGAAGGAAATAAACAGCAATATAAGTGCGGAAGGAGTCCTTGTTGAGCTGGCCAGGATCCTAAAGCGGGCCTTCCGCGGCTCCGACCTTATAGGAAGAGTGGGAAGGGACCGGTTCGCCATATTTATGAAGGGCATAAGGAGCGTGAATATCCTTGAGGAACGTGCCGCTTATGTGGGACAGACAGTCAGGGATGTCTGGAGGGAAATGGGTGCTGCCATAACCGTTTCCATCGGTATCGCTGTCATGAACAGGAAGGGTGCCACTGCAGATACCCTTTATAAGAGAGCCCTTGCGGCACTTGATGATGCCAAGAGCGCGGGTAAGGATACATATGTAATGTATAACGAGAAGATGGAACGCATGGAGAAGTCCACAAATCCCATCCTCTCAACCAAGGAAATGGAGCTTGTCACCAATATCTTAGACCCCATGTGTTCGTGGGCCTATGCCGTTGATGAGGATTACCATATCCTTTACAGGAACGATATGTTAAAGGACAGGCTGGATGCGGATGAACCCGGTTTATGTTATGTACAGAACAAGGGTTATTCGGAACCCTGCCCGGACTGCCCGATAAAGAATATGGGTAAGGGAATATCTTCGTATGATTCCGAAATATACTCCACATCTTTAAGAAGTGCGGTACAGTCGAGAACTACCAGGATAAGCTTAAGGAACGGCAAGAATATCTACCTCATCGCTTCCGTAAATGAGAATGTCAAGAAGCAGGAAGAGGAGATTAACGAGAGTAAGGCCAGAGTGCGTACATCCCTTATTGCTATGCAGGATGTCATATGGGATGTGGACCTTAAGAAGAATTCCTGTATAAGGATCAAGGAAGAAAATATCAAGAGCGTCATGGACAAGAGGATCAAAAACTACCAGATGCTCAGGGATTATTTCGCAGAGAATGTCGTATGCCCGGAGGATAAGGGCATCTTCCTTGAGGTCAGTGATCCCAAGTATATAAAACAGGCCAGACATCTTGGCAATTCAATCCTTTGTTCTGAGATAAGACTTAAGAATATAGAGGATGAATACGAATGGTATAATCTCTATTCGGTATTGAGTACAGACGGTACGATGCGTGTACTCATCATTCTCCTCAATGTAAACGAGTATATAAAGCACCGGCTGGATAATATAGAGACCAAGGTCCGCTACGAGATAATGAAGCAGAAGAGCGACATCTTAAAGGAGATGGCCTTGTCAAACGAGCGGCATGAAAACGTAAATGAGATGACAGGCATCCTTGTCTACGAGTATTACGTTTCGGACGACAATTACTATGTATGTCCGATGTTCGATGAAATATTTGATATAAATGTCAGGAATCTGAGCGGGGCATGGAACATCATAAGCCAGCTTAAACCTTTTGAGGATGACAGGCTTGATTTTGATGCATATGTTGATAAGATAAAAAGCTCTAACCAGACACTTAAGACAACGGTACGCCTCTATAATAAAAATGGTGTGCCCGTATGGTATACGATAATAATCCAGCCCCTGCACGGCCTTAACAACAAGCCGGTAAGGTATCTTGCAACCTTCCAGAATGTTGATGCCGAAATGAAGGTCAAGATGGAAATGGAATACCGGGCGGACTACGATTCCGTGACCGGTCTTTATAACGCCGAAGCCTTCTACAGGCAGGTGGAGAAGTACGTTCATCTTAATGAAGACAGGCAGATGGCCATAATATCCGTTGATATCGACAAGTTCAGGATAATCAACGACCGCTATGGCATAGATGCCGGCAACAAATGCTTAAGCCTGATGGGCCGGGAGTTAAAGCAGGTTCTTGGGGGGGATCTCATTGCATGCAGATATCAGGCAGATGTGTTCAATCTCCTGTATGATTATGATACCGAGCAGGCCCTGCTTGATTTTATGACGGTATTGAGTGAGAAGATGAGAAACAATCCGGAAGCACCGGCACCTATATCATTAGTGTACGGTATTTACAAGATAGTTGATGTGAACATGCCTGCAAGGCTCATGTGTGACAGGGCCAGGGCGGTAAAGAAACAGCTTAAGGGGACTGCAATAAGTAATTATGCCGTATATGATGATGTCATAAGGCTCAAGATGCGAGAGCAGGCCGAGATAGAAAATGAGATGGAGAAGGCCCTCGCAAACGGTGAGTTTGAGATGTTCCTGCAGCCGCAGATCAATATAAAGACAGGTAAGATATGCGGTGCCGAGGCACTGGTAAGGTGGAGGCATCCGACCAAGGGAATTCTTGTTCCCGCAACTTTCCTGTCCCTCTTTGAGGACAATGGTTTCATCACAAGGCTCGATTCCTTTATGTGGGAGGAAGCCTGCAAGTATATTTTAAGGCTACAGAAACGGGGTATAATGCTTCCTGTTTCCGTGAATGTATCCAGGCGCCATATAGGCCAGACCGACATAGTTGAAGTCCTTACCGGTCTTGTTGAGAAATACGGCTTTGAGAACAGGTACCTTGAGATCGAGATTACCGAGAACCTTTTCATGGAGGATGTTACCGAACTCTTTGAGGAGATGGGTGAGTTAAAGTCGCGCGGCTTCAGGATACTGATGGATGATTTCGGTTCCGGATATTCGTCGTTAAATATGTTGAGGAAGGCGCCGATAGATACTATGAAGATAGACCGCTTCTTTCTTGATGAGATCATGTCGACCGAGAGGGGTAAGATCATTGTGGAGTCGTCGGTACGCATGGCCAAGATGATAGGGCTTGATGTAATCGCCGAGGGAGTTGAGACTAAAGAGCAGCTTGATTTCCTCAATAGTATTGACTGTGATATCGCACAAGGTTATTATTATTCCAGACCGATACCGGTCGGGGAGTTTGAGGAGTTTATCAAAGAGTATCTTTAGGGAGAAACGGGGAAATAATTGAGGGAGAGATAAGGGGAGTAAGGGATGAAGTTTGTCAAGAGCGAAGATCTTAAGGAAGGTATGAGGTTAGGTAAGCCCATATACAACAAGAAGGGTGTGTTGCTGTATGAGCGTGACAGTAAGCTTACCAGGGCCAGTATCGAATCGGCAAGGAATTTCGGCCTTATGGGTGTTTATGTTCTCGATCCCGCCGAACCTTTGCCGCCCATGTCTGATGAAGATGTTGAGTTCGAGAAATTCCAGATAGTGTCGGAGTTTGCTCTGATGGATGAACTTAACTCAATGAAGAAAACCGGCAGGATATCCAGGATAAGACAGCTTGCCGACAAGTACGTGTCTCAATTCGCGAGGGTCAACCACCCCATAAATTTTGTACAGAATTTAAGAGGAGCAGAGGATTACGTTGTCAAGCATTCGAGCAACGTGGCGATCCTGTGCGCGCTTATGGGAAGCAGGCTCGGGATGAGGCTTGATGAACTGGGCAACACCATACTTGCAGCCCTTGTTCATGACATAGGCAAGCTTGACATACCGACAGAGCTCGTGACCAAGGAAGAACTTGAGCCTGAGGATGAGGTATACATGAAGAAGTGTGAACTTCACGGTGCCGAAATAATTGAGGAATGCTTCTCATCCTCTCCTGCGATAAAGAGGATAATGATGCAGGCATTCAAGCATTTTGATGCCTTTGAGTCAGGTCAGGAGAAGGACAATGCCAAGATGGTGCTTGGGGCCAGGATATTAATGGTTGCCAATACCTTCGATAACCTCACGGCAATGGATTTTCGCCATGAACCCTTAAGCAGGATAGGGGCGCTTAAGTATATCATGAGCAATCCTGACTGGTTTGAGCCTGATATAGTAAAAGGACTTGTCGATTCCGTTAGTTTTCTGGCGGAAGGGACCAGCGTGGAGCTTTCCAACGGGGAAACCGCGCTTGTGTTAAGCACCAACCCCAGGAATCTTCTTAAGCCCATGGTTCTTGTGTTTTCGAGCAATACGATCATTGATCTTGCAAGGTCTACTATATATGAAGGTCTTGAGGTTGTTGATATATTAAGGTCGTTTGATTCAAGGTATGTTATGGATAAGGAAGCCCTGAATAAATGATTTTGACATTTCGTTTAAGTTGTACTATTATATTTTCTGCACATTGGTTTTTCTTTTTATAATTCCCATTTAAGGTAACTGAATACGGAGGAATTATGTTTAGCAGTGTATTATCTTTTGGCATACACGGGATAGACGGTTTTCTGGTTAAGGTTGAGGCCGATGTCTCGGACGGTATGCCCATGCTTGAATTGGTGGGGTATCTGTCTTCCGAGGTGCGCGAATCCAAGGAAAGATTGAGGGCTGCACTCAGAAATGCGGGTTACAGCCTGCCCATCAAGCGCATAACACTTAATCTGTCACCCGGAAATATACGGAAACAGGGAACGGGTTATGATCTTCCCATGGCAATAGCCCTTCTGGCTGCCATGGAAAAAGTAAACCCTGAAATGCTTGAGGATACCCTGATACTCGGGGAATTGGGACTTGACGGGAAGGTTGGTGGTATAAACGGTGTGCTGCCGATGGTCATTAAGGCTGCGGGTATGGGAATAAAGAGGTGCATCGTACCTTATGAAAATGCGGGTGAGGCAGCCATGGCAGAGAATATATCGGTCATAGGAGTCAGCGGCCTTGAAGAGGCAGTGGGGTATCTGAACGGTGTTGCGGAACCGGAACCTGTTGTACTGAGTGAACAGGAGAACTGTATAAAGACAGACGCAGGAAATGACATGAAGTACATAAAGGGCCAGAAAACCGCCAGACGGGGCCTTGAAATAGCCGCGTGCGGAATGCATAACATACTGATGGTCGGAGCGCCGGGGGCGGGCAAGTCAATGCTTGCTAAATGCATACCCACGATCCTCCCGCCGCTTACAAGAGAAGAGGCCCTTGAGGTTTCGAGCGTTTATTCGGTTGCGGGGCTGCTTGCCGTAAACGGTGGCCTTAAGAGACAAAGGCCTTTTGTCAGTCCTCATCATACGGTTACGGATATTGCCATGACGGGCGGAGGAACCTATCCCCGACCGGGTAATGTGTCCCTGGCTCACAGGGGTGTGCTCTTCCTGGATGAGATGGCCGAGTTTTCAAGGTATACGCTTGAGGTTTTAAGGCAGCCTCTTGAAGACAGGACGATAACGGTGACCAGGAATCAGGGTACATATGTATACCCGGCTGACTTTATGCTTGTAGGGGCAATGAACCCCTGCCCGTGCGGGGCCTGGCCGGATCTATCCAAATGCAGATGCAGCGAGGTTTCAAGACAAAAGTACTTAAGCCGGTTAAGCCGCCCCCTTCTTGACAGGATGGATATCTGCATAGATGTTGAGAAGCCTGATATTAACCTGATGCTTAACAGGGATGAGGCGGAATCATCCGCCGCGATACGTGAGCGGGTCGTAAGGGTGCAGGAAATACAGAAGGAGAGGTTTAAGGGAAGGCCGATCCTCTTTAATTCCCAGATGAACCCGGAAGATATCGATAAATTCTGCGTTCTTGACAGAGCGGTTAAGGAGTGGTATGCGCATGCCATTGACAGGATCGATATCTCACCGAGATCATACAACAAGATACTTAAGGTGGCCAGGACCATAGCTGACCTTGACGGCCGGGAGAATATAGGCAGGGTACACCTTGCGGAAGCGATACAGCTTAATAACTCGGAAATAATGAACTGAAAGAGGTTAATATGAAGGAAGATATAAAATACGATTACTGGTGGGCCGGGATGAAGAGGGGAGTTCCCGGTCATGTGAAGAGGGTTGCGCAGTGCGCGGGCTCGACGAGGCGGCTTTACGAGGCGGACAAGGTTGAATTGATGTCGATCGAAGGAATAAGCGAAAACTATGCGGAAGATATAATAAGGCAGAGAAAGGGATGGGATATAGAAGGAAAATATGATGATTTTATGAAAACGGGTATACGCTTTATCCCTCATTATTCGGATGAGTATCCAAGGCGGCTTAAAGAAACGGCCGGTCATCCTTTTGCGTTATTTGTTCTTGGTGATCTTCCTGAGGATGATAAGCCGTCGGTTGCGGTGATAGGAGCCAGAAACTGCTCCCAGTACGGGCGACTTAATGCGAAGAGGTTCGGGGCTGACCTTGCGGGCTACGGGGTTAATATAATCAGCGGCATGGCATACGGGATTGACGGGCTGTCACAGGAAGAGGCCATCAATTCGGGAGGAAAGTCATTTGCGGTTTTGGGATGCGGGGTAAATATATGTTACCCTGCCTCCAACCGCCGCCTTTATGACAGGCTTAAGGAGGAAGGCGGGATCATATCCGAATACGGGATATATAACGAGCCCAAGGCCAATATGTTTCCGGCCAGAAACAGGATCATATCGGCTTTGTCTGATCTTGTGCTGATAATAGAGGCACGTTCCCGGTCGGGTACGATGATCACTGCCGATATGGCACTTGAACAGGGCAGGGATGTTGCCATACTGCCGGGAAGGATTTCGGATCCCTTGAGCATGGGCTGCCTTAACCTGTGGAAGCAGGGGGCCTATCCCGTTACCTGTGCCGAGGACATTATGTATATTATAGACAGTGCCTTTGATAATAAGAAGAAAAAGACTATGAAAAAAAGGATAAGACTGCCGCTGAATGAGAAGAGAGTATACGACTGCCTGGAGCCTTACGCCAAGAGCATAGGCCGGATATCGGATGAACTGGACATGGAATTAAGAGATGTTATCTCATCCCTTGTGGAGCTGGCGATTAAGGATCTGGCGCAGGAGACGGGGAAGGGGTTCTATGTGAAGATCAAGGACTGGCAGGCCGTATGCGGGGAGTGAATATGAACTTTGCGTGAAAGAATTCTCACTTGAAATACGATTATATTTATGCTATGGTAAGCAAAGTTTGATTTTCAATTCTTATGTGAGGATGGATAATGAGTAAGAACCTTGTTATAGTCGAGTCGCCTGCCAAGGTAAAAACGATCAGGAAATTTCTGGGAAGCAACTATGAGGTCATGGCCAGCAACGGTCATGTCCGCGACCTTCCCAAGAGCAGCCTTGGAGTGGATATCGGGAATGATTACGAGCCCAAATATATTACCATAAGGGGGAAGGGGGACCTGGTGGCAGCCCTTCGCAAGGAAGTCAGGAAGGCTGATAAGATCTATCTGGCTACCGACCCGGACCGTGAGGGAGAAGCCATATCGTGGCACCTTTATTATGCGCTGAAGCTGCAGGATAAGAAGGTTTACAGGATAACATTTAACGAGATAACCAAAAGTGCGGTTAAGGAGTCCCTGAAGAATGCGCGCGATATCGATATGAACCTTGTTAATGCACAGCAGGCACGCCGTATTCTTGACCGTATGGTGGGGTACAGGATCTCTCCGCTGTTATGGGCGAAGGTCAAGAGGGGCTTGAGCGCCGGAAGAGTTCAGTCGGTTGCCCTCCGTATCATCTGCGAGCGTGAGGAAGAAATAAATGCATTTATCCCAAGAGAGTACTGGACGCTGGATGTGTTGCTTACTGTCAGTGGTGAAAAGAAGCCGTTCAGGGCTCACTATACGGGAAGTGCCGATAAGAAGAATGAGATAAGTTCAAAGAGTGAGCTCGATTCCGTAATAGAAGATATAAAAAACGAAAAGTTCAGGGTGACCGATGTTAAGACCGGTGAACGTATAAGAAAGCAGCCGTTGCCCTTCATAACATCTACCCTTCAGCAGGAAGCCAGCAAGGTCCTTAATTTCTCTACCCAGAAAACCATGCGTATAGCCCAGCAGCTCTATGAGGGCGTTGATATCAAGGGGACCGGAACTGTCGGTGTGATCACATATCTGCGTACCGATTCCACCAGAGTGGCTGCCGAAGCAGAGGCAAGTGCGCTTTCATACATTAAGGAGAAATACGGAGAGGAATATGCCGGTGAAGCAAGCGGTGGCAGGAAGACCGGCAAGAAGATTCAGGATGCCCATGAAGCAATAAGGCCAACCGATATTTCAAGAACCCCCGAATCGATCAAGGATTCTCTGAGCCGGGACCAGTTAAGACTGTATTCACTCATATGGAAGAGATTTGCCGCAAGCATGATGACGCCCGCAAGATATGCGACTACATCCGTTAAGCTCGAAGCAGGTAAGCACAGGTTTTCGGCCTCCTCACAGAAGCTTGCGTTTGACGGGTTTCTGTCGGTGTATTCGGTGGAAGAAGAGAAGGATGAGAACTTAAGCGTGCTCCCCAAGACCTTGTCCACTGATTCCGGGATCGGGCTTGACAGCGTGGATGAGAAACAGCATTTTACCCAGCCGCCCGCACATTTTACCGAGGCGACCCTTGTAAGGGCAATGGAGGAACTGGGAATAGGACGTCCGTCGACCTATGCGCCCACGATCACTACGATACTCGCAAGAAGATATATAACCAAGGAAGGCAGGAACCTGTATGTTACCGAACTTGGGGAGGTCGTAAACCAGATGATGGTTGAAGCCTTTCCGTCGATAGTTGACAGGGAATTTACGGCCAACCTGGAGATGCTTCTTGATAATGTCGAGGAGGGTACGGTTGACTGGAAGACGATAATAAGGAATTTTTATCCGGATCTTGATGAGGCGGTCAAGGCTGCCGAGAAGAAACTTGAGAAGGTTGATATTGCCGATGAGGTTACGGATGAGGTATGTGAGCTGTGCGGGAGAAATATGGTACTTAAATACGGTCCCCATGGCAAGTTTCTTGCTTGTCCCGGATTCCCGGAGTGTAGAAATACCAAGCCTTATCTTGAGAAGATCGGGATCAGGTGCCCTAACTGCGGTAAGGAAATAGTTGTCAGGAAGACCAAGAAAGGCCGCAGGTTTTACGGATGCGAATCAGGAGTTGACTGCGAGTTCATGTCATGGCAGAAGCCTGTTGCAACTCCCTGTGAGAAGTGCGGAGGCCTTATGGTCGAGAAGGGAAGTAAGCTTCTGTGTATAAATAAGGATTGCGGTCATGTGATGAACAAAATCAAGGAATAGCAGAAAAAATATTGTTTTTATCACAAATAGTTTGAAAATATACAAAAAAATAAAAAATATTCAAGAAACAAGCACAATAATAATTGATTATTGTGCTTGTTTATGTTATCATAAAGGTGTTGCAAAATTTGTTTAAACAAATCAAAAAAGTCTGAAAAGATTTTCTGCGGAGGTAGCGGATGAGCAGTGTTCAATTGCTTGATAAGACAAGGATGATCCAGAAGCTGTTGCACAATAACAGTTCCAGCAAGGTGGTTTTTAACGATATATGCGATGTTCTTAAGGACATTCTTGAATCCAATGTTCTGGTCATCAGCAAGAAGGGGAAGATACTCGGTACAGGTGCCCGCGAGGATATAGGTGAAATAGAAGGCCTGCTCAAGTATGAGGTGGGCGGTATTATAGATCATATGCTCAATGAGCGTCTTCTGGGCGTGCTCTCCACCAAAGAGGATGTAAACCTTGAGACCCTTGGATTCGAGGTATCTGAGAGCAACAAGTATCAGGCAATAGTTACGCCCATAGATATCGCCGGCGAGCGTCTGGGAACTTTATTCATATATAAGGTTAAGGAACACTATACAATTGACGATATAATATTGT
>DPZM01000301.1:0-13947 GCA_003535955.1 Lachnospiraceae bacterium
TGTTCCTGAAGTTCAAATATCTTCTCAAGACATTCCGGCCCCAGTTTTTGTTTTTCAACAAGATAATTGGCAAAAATTCGGTCAAACATTCCGGTATCTCCTTACATTTTTATATGATTAAATCCTTGTGATCCTGAAATGACACAGATATATAATATCATTTATGTGTTTTTTCTTCAATTGGTTTAATAATATTTATTCAATCATTGTAACCGGGTGATAATAATGACAAACCGGCCGCTTTGTGCTACCATGAGCAGGAAATCACTAAACCGGCAAGGAGGGAACTATGAGCAATAGATTAAAACACATGAAAGAGGTTTTGACGGTTGTAATTACATTGGCAATGATCTTAACATCCTTTCCTCAGGATGTGATCGCTGCCGGACTTGAAGGCGATGATCTGATCTTATCGGAAGAGGTCATATCGGAAGCTGAAGAAGCAGTCAGCGCTGATACCACAACCTTAAGCGGATCTGAGGTTGAGCTTGTAGAGCTTAAGTTCGCACCTTCCGAGGATGTTACCGAGATAAAGTACCGGGAATATGATCCGCAGGGGGATCCGGTAGGCAGCGAGGTAACCCTTACCGGTTCCCTCTTAAGCAGTAACTGTTTGATAAAGAAGGGCGACAGTGTCAGTATAACCTCCATTATATGCGGTACTCCGGAAACAGATGGCGCATATTTTAAGAGGATAACGGTTGGAGACAGGGAGATAGGTACCTATGGTATTGTAGATTCCGATGAATATTATGAATATGATGGAGATGATGAATATGAATATGAATATGAAGATTATTCCGTTGATCTTGGTACTATAGACAGTGATTCAACCGTGTCTGTTGCAACTGCCAGGTTTCCGTTATCAGACATAGTTTTTAATACCGAGAGTGAAAACGGGGTAACGATCAGTGTGTCAATATATGAACGAGACATTATTGATATTGATGGTGTTGAATATGTAAACGCTTCGATGCTTGTGGATCAATATGATTATATCTTATCTGTTATATGGCTTGCTAATGTAAACAACCCTGATCCCTTATGGCATTATATAATCAAGCCGCTTTTTTCCTATGAGATTGAAGGCTTCATGAGTGAAGAAAAAGAGGTTTCATGGTATGATGATAGTTATTACGGATTTCTGTCCGGGAAAGCCGTAATCGAAGCAGCCTTTTCAGGCAGGAAGCTGACAGCTTATATAGGACTTGAGAAAACGGGATATAAGAAACAGTCCGTTAAGATATTGAGAAATACCCGGTCAGTTGACGATAAGCCTGAGGATGTATCGGTGAGGATGAGCGGCGAGCCGGTCCACTGGACCGACAATGACGGTTATGGTGAGTACGGTTATTGGATATCTTATGGCCGGAGTGCCGATGTAACCGTTAAACCCACAGACGGTTATACCTTGCGCAAGGTATGCTATCTGTCCGATAAAACATACAATGAACTGTCGGGTAATGATGCTGAGAAATATGCGGCGATCACCGCAGATAAGGCACCCGGGGGCGTAACGGTGGTAGAAGCAGAGAATGGTACTGCAAGCTTTACCATCAGTGATATTATGGATTGCTATCGGGTATTTGCGGTTGAGACTGAGAATTATGTATTGAAGGTGAATTCCGGAGGAAAAAATGCAGATACAGGCAAGCCCATAGATGTAAGCTATAATGCCGGATCGAGACCTGAGATCTCGGTTGTGTATGGCAGTATTCCACAGGATCTGTCGCTTGGCAGGGTCAGCGCCAATGTTGTGTCAGATGATGGTTCATCTGTGGATGTTACGGCTGCAGTATTCGGCGAAATCACAAGCGAATCGACATCCCTTACATTTGATCCATCCGACGTAAGTGTTAGGGGCAGGAGAGTAAATGTTTCCATCAGTAAAGACGAGGCAGGCAGTGACCCGGGATATGACTTCAGTCTGACATTTGTTGTAAGCAATCCTATAACCGCTGATACTGTAAGCCTTACAGGCGATGTCACGAATGTTCTCGGGACCGAAACAAGGGTATCCCTCCAAACGGGGAAGGACTATAAGCCCGGTTCTGTGGGGGTCAGGGTTGAGGGAGCAGACGTATTGGATGCCCGGATGTCGGAAGACGGTAAAGAGGTTACGATCAGATCATCTCTAACCCGTAAAAATGCAGATGAAATAAAGGCTTTGTTGGCGAATCACGGACTGAAGCTGGTACTCTATGATGTTAATGATCAGGACTCCGTTATAAGCCAAAACAAGCTTACGGTAACGGCGGAGCAGGTTACAGATACGGATCTTAGCGAGGGTGTGATCGCGATAGCAGGTGCTGATTCGATATCGCTTGATCTGTCAAAGATTAAACTCAGTGCCCCGGATGCGGAAGGACTTTACTATGAGGTTAAGGCCGTAACTACCATGGATACGAGCGAACTTAAGCGGGAAGTGAGGGCCATGGTTCCTGCCACGGCTAAGAAGTACGAGATTGTGCTTGCGAATAATGATGATTCGTTTGAGCCTGATCCGATTACTTATACGGTGACTGCAAGGCTTATGCAGGTTACAACAGGAACTGCCGGTGTTGAGGCAGTGACAGATGATACGGTTGCAAGCACAGCATCCGGCAGGCAGTTCGCCAAATCGGTAAGTACCGTTCAGGACGGAACCTTCCCGACGGGAATAAGTATTAAGGCCAATAAGGATAAAAATGTAACGGGGCGTCTCTTTGATACAGTGGATGAAGACCTTCCTATCGGGACCGTCATTTATGACAGGATCGGGAAGGAGTCCCCTAAGGTACAGAGGATCAGAAGGGTTGAAATAGACGGTGTCGAGGATCCGGATGTTGTTTATGAGAACAATGGAACCGTATACATAAATCCCTATAATGCGGGAGAAGGAAAACATAGTATTGTAGCTTATGCGGTCGAACCCGGAGGAATGGATGTGGCGACCGGGGCTTTCAGTGTTAATGTGAAGGAGGGGATAAGCAGAGAAAATGATTATTGGATTTCGGCACCGGATAACATATATAAACCGGTCAACAAGGCGGTAAAGTTGAAGCCTGAGATCAGACATTCGTACAGAATCGCCAATAAGATCAGGGGAAAGGTTGAGTGGTCACTTGTAACGGGTAAAGAGAAGCCTTGGGAGCAGCTTGACTTTAAAGGTATCAGAATAAACAAGAAGGGTACTGTTACGATAGATAAGGATGTTACCATACCGGATGAAGGAATATCCTTTACTATCCTTGCAAGGCCTAAGGATTATCCGGGAAACACTAATTACCTTGCGAAAGATGTTGAGGTACATGCGGTATCGGAGCCCCCTGCTTTTATAAGGTTTAAGAGTGGTTTTAAGCTTACAGACGGAGCAAGCTACACATCCAATGAGATTAATGGTCTTTTGGGGGCATATGATTCCTACGGAAATCCTATTAACGATATTGAGTTCAGTGTAAGCGGCCTTAAGAGCAAAATAAATATTTATGGAATAGAGAATTATTATGCCGATAAAGCCAATATCAAAAAGGTTACGGTGACGGCAGCCAAAACAGACGGTTCAGGACTTAAGAAGACAGTGACCTTTAAGATAAAGAGTGCGGATATGATCGCAGATCTTACGGATGGTAACGGCAAGAGCCTTATCTCATCTCTTTCTGCCGGAAGCATTGCGGAAGTGACCAACAGCCTTGGGGCCGGTAAGCCCATGACTCTTAATGTGGGTAAGTCCGGTCTTACAGATCATAAGATCAAGGTAACCGGTGGTAAGAAGAAGGCTTATATGATCCCCATTCTGATGCGTTTCAGTGACATGGTTTTGGTGGATCAGCATTATACGATCACGCCTACCGCGCCCGTAACAGTAATAAGCCTCACCGAAAAGGCTACAGGCAAGGTTACAAGGATCACCGTTAAGAATACGATGATCACTTCGAACAAAGCAAAAACCAATGTGACGGGATACGATAAGTATGATAATAAGGGTAACATCCTAAATGCTTTGTATTTTGCAAATGATGAAGAATATGCAGCTTCCGGCAGCGGCAATAAGGTAACATATACGGTCAAGTCGGGTAAGAAACCCTTGACCGGCAAGGTACATGTGAGCGTAAGCGACTATGCGCTGAAGGATGTGTTTGATGCAAATGCTCAGAAAAACACTGCGATCACCGAGGATGCAGACGGTGAGTATACGATAACCACGGATAAGGATGGGCGGTTTGACATAGACTATTGGAATGTAACCTGTGAGGATGCTCCGGATGAAGCAAGTTTCTTCATTCCTACCGGCACCTATTCCTTTGAGGTAACGCCTGTTGATGATGCCGGTGTTCCGGTTGCCGGGCCCGCTACATTTAAGTTTAAGGCCAAGGCAGCACCCAAGGCTTCGGTGGTCCTGAAGGCCGGGACCTTCAGGAACTTCACCACTTTGGCCAACATCCTATTCAAGAAGCAGAAGAATATCGTGGCTGACAGTGTCATCTTTACGGGCACCCTGGGTAACAACACGAAGGGTAAGATAAGCAGCTTCAGGACAACATTCGCGGTTGAGAACGGTAAGCTTATCTGCAAGAGGGCGGTTCGTCCCGATGAAGAGAAGTCCATAACCGGTTGGGTTCAATATACGTGGACGGGTCTTGACGGCTCGACGGGAAGCGCTTGTACGAAGGTGACCGTTAAGGCGCCCGGGAACGGAAAAATAAAACCTGAATGACAAAGTACCGGTATATACCAAGTCTGGTGGCAGAAAATTTGTTCGTACAACATCTTGAAAAATAACAAGGTTATGTTATAATATCTTTGTTTGATTTCTAATAAGGGGTGCGAATATGACTAAGAAGGTTAAATACGATGCTGACAGTATTACTGTGCTTGAGGGGCTTGAAGCTGTCAGGAAGCGTCCCGGTATGTATATCGGTTCGGTTACTACCAAGGGACTTAATCATCTCATCTACGAGATAGTAGACAACTCTGTGGATGAGCATCTGGCCGGCTACTGTGATGAGATAAAGGTCACTCTTGAGAAGGACGGCTCGGCCACGGTTGAGGATAACGGGCGCGGTATTCCCGTTGGCATGCATGAGAAGGGAATGAGTGCCGAGAGGCTTGTCTTCACCACTCTTCACGCGGGAGGCAAGTTTGATGATTCGGTTTATAAGACCAGCGGAGGACTGCACGGTGTCGGTTCATCCGTCGTCAATGCACTGTCAACATATCTTGATATAGAAGTGAGGCGTGAAGGCAAGGTTTTTCATGACCGGTACAGCCGCGGTATTCCCACCATAGAACTTGAGGACGGACTGCTGCCGGTTATAGGTAAGTCGCGTTCAACAGGTACCAAGATCAATTTTCTGCCCGATGACACCATATTTGAGAAGACCCGTTTCAAGGAGGAGGACGTTAAGAGCCGCCTCCATGAAACCGCATATCTTAATCCTAAGCTTACGATAATATTTGCAGACAAGAGAGGCGATGAGGTCGATACCGAAGTTTTCCACGAGGAGGAAGGTATCATCGGCTTCGTGCGTGATATGAACAAGAATGAGGAAGCCATCTGTGACCCTGTATTCTTCTCGGGCGAAGCTGACGGGATCATGGTAGAGGTCGCCTTCCAGTATGTCAATGATTTCCATGAGAATGTTCTTGGGTTCTGTAATAACATATATAATTCCGAAGGCGGTACGCATCTTACCGGCTTTAAGACCATGTTCACCAATGTAATGAACACCTATGCCAGGGAGCTTAACATCCTTAAGGAGAAGGATTCCAATTTCACGGGTGCCGACATAAGGAACGGAATGACCGCAGTTGTGTCGATCAAGCATCCAAGTCCCCGTTTCGAAGGCCAGACCAAGACCAAGCTTGATAATCAGGATGCCACCAAGGCTGTATCCAAGGTGACAGGGGATGAACTGGTAAGGTATTTCGACAGGAACCTTGATGACCTTAAGGCCGTACTTGCCTGCGCGGAGAAGGCTGCCAGGATAAGGAAGTCCGAGGAGAAGGCCAAGACCAATATGCTGACCAAGCAGAAATATTCATTTGATTCGAACGGTAAGCTGGCCAACTGCGAAAGCCGCGAAGCATCCAAATGTGAGATATTCATAGTCGAGGGTGATTCGGCGGGAGGTTCGGCCAAGACCGCAAGAAACCGTATGTATCAGGCCATACTTCCCATAAGGGGTAAGATACTTAATGTGGAGAAGGCCACCATTGACAAGGTGCTGGCCAATGCCGAGATAAAGACAATGATCTATGCCTTCGGCTGCGGCTTTTCCGAAGGCTACGGGAATGATTTCGATATAAGCAAGCTAAGATATGACAAGATAATAATCATGGCGGATGCCGATGTGGATGGGGCGCATATCTCAACCCTTCTTCTAACCCTGTTCTACAGGTTCATGCCCGAGCTTATCTACGAGGGCCATGTATACATAGCCATGCCGCCGCTTTATAAGGCCATGCCAAAAAAGGGCAAGGAAGAATACCTGTACGATGACAAGGCATTATCCGAGTACAGGAAATCGCACTCCGACTTCACCCTGCAGCGCTACAAGGGACTGGGTGAGATGGATGCGGAGCAGTTATGGGAGACAACTCTTGATCCCGAGAGAAGGAAGCTTAAACAGGTTGAGATAGAAGATGCCCGTCTTGCATCCACGACGACCGAGATGCTTATGGGCAACGAGGTTCCGCCCAGGAAGGCGTTCATATATAAACACGCCCATGACGCAGTCTTAGATATATAATGAAGAGGTAAAAAATGCCAGTAACGGAAGATGAACAGATAATTAAAACCGAGTATTCGGAGGTAATGCGCAAGTCATATATCGACTATGCGATGAGCGTAATAATATCCAGGGCCCTGCCCGATGTAAGGGATGGACTTAAGCCCGTACAGAGGCGGACTCTTTATGATATGTACGAGTTGGGGATAAGGTATGACCGGCCTTACAGAAAGTCGGCACGTATCGTTGGTGATACCATGGGTAAATACCATCCCCATGGGGATTCGTCCATTTACGATGCACTTGTAGTGATGTCTCAGGACTTTAAGAAGGGGATGCCGCTTGTTGACGGGCACGGTAACTTCGGTTCGATAGAGGGTGATGGCGCCGCCGCCATGCGTTATACAGAGGCCCGCCTTGAGAAGGTTACACAGGAAACCATCCTGGATGACCTTGATAAGGACGTTGTGGACTTTATGCCCAACTTTGATGAGACCGAGAAGGAACCTACAGTCCTTCCGGCCAAGATCCCCAATCTATTAATAAACGGGACCGAAGGTATTGCTGTGGGAATGGCCACCAATATGCCACCGCATAATCTTTCCGAGGTGATTGAGGGCGTGAAGGCCTATATAAAGAAGCCGGACTTAACCACCGCGGAACTGATGGAATACATTCAGGGGCCTGATTTTCCAACAGGCGGTATCGTGGTTAATAAGGATGAACTCCTTGATATCTATGAATCAGGTGTCGGCAAGATCAAGATCCGGGGTAAGATGGAGCTTGAGAAGGGCAAGGGAGGCAAGCATAAGCTTGTCATAACCGAGATCCCATATACGATGATAGGAGCGAATATAAGTAAGTTCCTTACGGATATCGTGGCCCTTATAGATGCCAAGAAGGCTACGGATATAGTTGATATTTCCAACCAGTCCAGCAAGGAAGGGATACGTATCGTTCTTGAACTCAGGAAGGATGCGGATGTTGAGAACCTGAAGAACATGCTTCTTAAGAAGACCAAGCTTGAAGATACCTTCGGTGTCAACATGCTCGCGGTTGCCAACGGACGTCCCGAGACCCTGGGACTTAAGGATATAATCAGGCATCATGTTGATTTCCAGAGGGAGATCCGCACAAGGAAATACAGAAATCTCCTTGGAAAGGAGATGGATAAAAAAGAGATACAGGAAGGTCTTATCAAGGCCACCGATGTTATCGATCTTATCATAGAGATACTCAGAGGATCAAGAGATGTGAACATGGCCAAGGCCTGTCTGACAGAGGGTAAGACCGATGGTATCAACTTTAAATCAAGGATAAGCAGGAAGATGGCCGAGCAGCTCCGATTTACCATGCGTCAGGCAGAAGCCATATTGGCCATGAGGCTTTCAAAGCTTATAGGTCTTGAGATCGAAGCCTTAATGAAGGAACATGAAGAGACACTTAAGAATATTGAGTCCTATAAGGATATCCTTACCAATCCGAAGACCATGGACAAGCTTATAATCAAGGAGCTTGACGGTTATAAAAAGGAATACGGCCGGGAACGCCGGACCCTTATTGAGAATGCTGATGCGGTCATATTCGAAGAGAAGAAGATAGAAGAAATGGAAGTAATGTTCCTTATGGACAGGTTCGGATACGCAAGGACCGTAGACATGGGAACATATGATAGAAACAAAGATACGATAGATTCGGAGTCAAGGTACATATTCCCTGTTATGAATACAGGACGTGTATGTCTCTTTACAAATACGGGCCAGATGCACACGATAAAGGTTTTGGATCTTCCGTTTGGTAAGCTTAAGGACAAGGGAGTTCCGATCGATAATGTCAGCAATTACTCATCTTCCGATGAGGAACTCATTTATGCATGCAATCTCAAGGAACTTATAATGCAGAAACTGTGTTTCGCAACCAAAAAGTCCATGCTCAAGCATGTATATGGTACGGAATTTGATGTTACCAAGAGATCTGTTGCGGCAACAGGGCTTAATGACGGTGATGAACTTATCGCAGTATTCCCGATAATCGATGAGAAGAATCTTGTTCTAAGGACAAGGGACGGCTTCTTCCTCAAGTTCAATCTCGAGGAAATCCCCCTTAAGAAGAAGGGGGCTGCCGGCGTAAGAGGAATGAAGCTTACGGGAACCGATGAAGTGACCGGTGTATATCCTCTGAAAAACGGTGTCGAAACGATCATAGATGTAAACGGGAAGAAGGTTGAACTTAATAAGCTCAAGCTTGCAAGAAGGGATACCAAGGGAACCAGGCTGAGAGTGTGATCTTTTACTTTTGGCTGTTTTAAGAGAGGAAAAGATATGATACGGGTAATAGCGGGAAGCGCCAGAAGGCTGATGCTTAAGACACCTCAGGGATTTGATACCAGACCAACATCCGATAAAGTTAAGGAAACCCTCTTTAATATACTTGCTCCGTATATCTACTCGGACACGGGATTCCTTGACCTTTATGCGGGTTCGGGAGGGATCGGTATCGAAGCATTAAGCCGTGGAGCCGGAAGGGCCGTTTTTGTGGAGAAGGGAAGAGAGGCGGTTGCGTGTATTAAGGAAAACCTCAAAACAACAAGGTTCGAGGATAAGGCATCGGTAATGAACATGGATGTACTGAGCGCTCTTAACAGGCTTGAGGGTCATGAGAAATTCGGACTTGTGTTCATGGATCCGCCATATAATAATGAATATGAGAAAGATGTTCTTGATCATCTCTCCCGTTCAACTTTGCTTGATGAGGATGCAATTATAGTGGTTGAGGCTGATAATACGACTGATTTTGATTATCTTGATGAAATGGGGTATGAGGTTGTAAAATATAAGAAATACAAAAACAACTGTCACGTGTTTCTGAGAAGATCATGTTAATGGAAAGAGGCTTAAATGAAGACAGCAATATATCCGGGAAGTTTTGATCCGGTTACCTATGGACATATAGATATCATAAAAAGAGCAGCCGAGATTTTTGATCATCTGACGGTCAGTGTTCTCAACAATAAGGTCAAAGCTCCGTTGTTTTCTGTGGAAGAACGTGTTAATATATTATATAAGGTAATTGGGGATATACCCAATGTGACAGTTGAATCTTACGAGGGTCTTCTGGTTGACTACTGCAAGAAGACCGGGGCAGGCGTGATAATAAGGGGTTTACGCGCCATCACCGATTTCGAATATGAGCTTCAGCTTGCACAGACTAACCGTAAACTTGGGGAAAACGTCGATACTATCTTCCTTACCACCAGCCTTGAATATGCATATCTGTCATCATCAACAGTAAAGGAAGTGGCGAGTTTTAACGGTGACATAAGCAAGTTTGTTCCGCCTTTGGTGGCAGAGCTTGTGTATGGTAAATATTCAGAACAGCATTAAAATAGTCACAACAAGAATAAATCAAGTGTTTTAAGTGAGGAGAGTGTATATGAGCAGCAAGATCGAACAGATAATTGACGACATTGAGGATTATATTGAAGGATGTAAGTTCCAGACCTTTTCAAGCACCAATATACTTGTGGATAAGGAACACATTGAGGAGCTCCTTCGGGAACTTCGCATGAAAACACCGGATGAGATAAAGCGTTATCAGAAGATCATCAGCAATAAGGAAGCCATCCTAAACGATGCCAAGGAGAAGGCTGATGCCATGCTCAAGGAAGCCCAGGTGCATACGGATCAGATGGTTAATGAGCATGAGATCATGCAGCAGGCATATGCCCAGGCCAATGAAGTGGTACAGCAGGCAGTGAATCAGGCCCAGCAGATACTTGATACCGCAACAACGGATGCCAACGGCATAAGACAGTCAGCCATGAAGTATACGGATGATATGCTGGCTGAACTTCAGAGTATTGTTAAAACGGCGATAACAGATACACAGAGCAGGTATACGAGCCTTCTTGAGAGGCTTAAGAACAGTGAGGCTGTGATAGATAAGAACCGTCAGGATCTATATCCACAGGTAGAACTTGAGAAAGAGATAGCATCAATTGAAGGGATCGATCAGGGTAAATCGACAGGACCTTTACTTGGTGTGATCAATAAGTAAATAAGGGGCCGCATGCCGGCCCTTTTTCGAATTTTTGGAAAGAGAAGTGGAAGAATGGGAGTACTTGAAGGTATTGAACCGAAAAATGTCTTTAAATATTTTGAAGATATATGCAATATCCCGCATGGGTCAGGTAATATGGAGGCAATATCTGCCTACTGTGTTTCTTTTGCCGTGGAACGAGGGCTTGAATGTGAAAGGGATGACAGTAATAATGTACTGATCAGAAAAAAGGGTTCAGCAGGATGCGAACAGGCTGCCCCCCTTTTGTTACAGGGTCATCTTGACATGGTATGTGAGAAGAACTTCGATTATGATCCGAAGTTTGACTTTAATAAAGATCCTCTTCGCCTTGCAGTAATGGATGATATGGTTTATGCCAAGGGTACGACGCTTGGCGGAGATGACGGGATAGCGGTTGCATACATGCTTGCGATCCTTGATGATGATACACTTAAGCATCCTCCTCTTGAGTGTCTGTTTACAACCGATGAAGAAACCGGAATGATTGGTATGGCGGCTTTTGACACAACGTCAATAAAGGCAAGAAGGATGATAAATATCGATAATGAAACAGAAGGAGAGATTCTCACATCCTCGGCAGGCGGAAGAAAGGTTCATTGCCATATACCCATACGATTTGTCAAGAAGTCAGGACTTGCTTATGATATTGTGATATGCGGCCTTTTGGGCGGGCATTCCGGTTCCGAGATCGATAAATACCGTGGAAATGCCAATCTTCTGATGGGCCGTCTCCTTCACTGCCTGTCGGGAAGGCTTGATTATTCCATTTATTACCTTAAGGGAGGTCTGCAGGATAATGCGATCCCGAGGGAAGCTAAGGCATCGGTAATAATAGACAGCAAGGATGCAGCCATATTTGAAGATTTTATTACCGAATTCGAGCTGACCATTATCAATGAATACAGAAAGATAGAAGACAATATCACGATATACTGCGAAGCGAAGGGCGATTCAACCGAGTCTGTCCTTACGGATAAGACCCAGGAAAGAGTTATTTTCCTTTTGATGACTGTATCCGATGGTATAACCAAGATGTGTCCTGAGGCGGAGAGCATAGTGCAGACATCATCAAATGCAGGGATCATGCGACTTCGTGATGAATACTTTTCACTTATAATAAGCATAAGGAGCTCCATAAAATCCGAAAAGATAGCCCTGTCCGATAAGATCAGGTATCTTACCGAGACTATAGGTGGTGAATACATTGAAGAATCCGATTATCCGGCATGGGAATACAGGGAAAAATCCCCGCTGAGAACGATAACTGCCAATACGTATGAAGAGCTCTTTAACAAAAAGCCCAGAGTGACGGCCATTCATGCGGGGCTTGAATGCGGAATAATGTACGATAAGATAGGGGGAATGGATATCATATCCATAGGCCCCGATATTGAGGATATACATACACCCAAGGAGAAGTTGAGCATTGATTCGGTAAGAAGGACATGGCAGTTACTTGTTAAGGTTATGGAGAAATGCGTAAATGAGTGATGTTTTGAGGCTTGACAGGTTTTTAAGTGAATGCGGAGGGGGAAGCCGCAAGCAGGCAATAAAGATCATCAGATCAGGTCATGTTAAGGTGGATGGTGATACGGTAGTTGAACCGGGACTAAAGATCAGTTCCGATGCCGAGGTTACTGTGGATGGCCGTGTGATTAAATATTCTCGATACTCATATTATATGCTTAACAAACCTCAGGGCTGTGTAAGCGCTGTTAAAGACCGTATTTCGGATACGGTTGTGGAGTATTTGAAGGGTGTTAATACAAGGGGTCTGTTTCCGGTGGGAAGGCTCGATAAAGATACTGAGGGACTTCTTATAATCACAAACGACGGGGATTTATGTCATGCATTGACATCTCCGAGACGTCATGTCAGCAAAACCTATTATGTTATTTCAGACAAAAGGCTTCCGAGAGGGGCAAGGGCAAAAATTGAAGAAGGACTGGACATCGGCGACGAGAGTCCCTGCCTTCCGGCACAGCTTAAGAGCAAGGGCTCTGTTGAGGATAAATATGCTTACGAGCTTACCATAACCGAGGGCCGTTTCCATCAGGTCAAAAGGATGTTTCTTGTATTCGGATGCAGGGTAACATATTTAAAGAGAGTATCGGAAGGCGGTGTGAAGCTTGACAAAAAGCTTAAACCGGGTGAATACAGGCCGCTTACCGAAGACGAACTTAAGATATTAAAGGAAGAATGAAGTATTGAAGCTTAAGAACAAAGGTGAATGGGGTTATATAGATTACCAGCGTAAAAGGGTTATGCTCATTACGCTGGTTCTGTATGTATGCGCAATAGGAATGTATCTCCTTGGTTATCTGACCCTGCATACCAACAAGAGCATATGGTCTGTCCTTGCAATACTGGCTGTGCTTCCGGCATCAAAGAGCATGGTAAGTCTTATAATGTTTCTTCGTTTCAGGTCACTTGCCGCACAGGATTACAATAAGTACAGGGATGCGTGTAAGGATGCCCCGGCCATCTATGAGGCTCCCTTTACAACATATGAGAAGACTTTTTTTGTCGATGCTCTTGCGTGCAGGAACAATACTGTGACTGTATGCTATCTTGGCAAGCCGGGGAAGAGCGGTCATGAGAATGATTTAAAAAAGCTATACGACCATCTTGTAAATGTACTTTCAAACGATGGTTTTAAGGACTGTACAGTGAAGATATTTGATTCTGAAAAGGGATACTGCGACAGGCTTGCAAAGATAAACGAAAGCATGGAGGCTAAGGATAATAACAGGGACCTTGCCATCATTAATTCTTTAAGATCAGTGGTCCTATAATATTGGAGGCAGGAATTGAAGGAATACCTTATAGGTCCCCCGGATGAAGGAATAAGGCTTGACAAACAGCTGTCAAAGATACTTGATAATGCGGGTAACGGTTTCATTTACAAGATGCTTCGGAAGAAGAACATAACCGTTAACGATAAGAAGGCAGGTGGCAGTGAACATTTAAAGGCCGGTGATGTGATAAAGATCTATCTGTCAGATGAAACCTTTGAGAAGTTTTCAAGGGGCGGTAAGGCAGAGAGGATCGCAAGAGTCGGGGATGAAGAAAATACTATCATAATAAAAGATATCATTATCCACGAGGATGATGATATCCTTATCCTTAATAAGCCGTCAGGCCTTTTGTCACAGAA
>DPZM01000301.1:14073-23073 GCA_003535955.1 Lachnospiraceae bacterium
GTCGCTTAAGCTGTTTAAGCCATCCATTTGTAACCGGCTTGACAGGAATACTTCCGGTATCATTGTATTTGCCAAGACTTATAAAGCGGCAGCCCTCTTTGCCAAGGCTCTGAAAGACAGGACGATACATAAGTACTATCTATGTCTTGTAAAGGGAAGGATTGATAAGGAAGGTATGTCAAATGCCTTTCTTAAAAAAGATGAGACGTCAAATAAGGTAAAGGTATCCGATGAAGAAGGCGATAGAGCTGCCGGTATATGTACAGCCTTCAGGCCCCTGGCCTTTACTGATGAGTATACATTACTTGAGGTTGATCTGATCACCGGCAAGTCACACCAGATAAGGGCGCAGATGGCATACCTTGGCCATCCCCTGATAGGAGATTACAAGTATGGGGACAGGTTGCTTAACGATATGTTAAAGTCACGCTGCAGGATATCTTCACAGGCCCTTCATGCCTACAAGCTTGTGATACCGGCATACGATGATAACGGGATATCAAGATTTTCAGGTACCTACAGAGCACAACCTCCTGAGGATATGAAAGAACTTATCAGAGAGCTATTTGATATAGATTTAAAGGATATTGACTGATGCCTACATGGAACAGCCGGGGCCTTCGGGGGTCGACTCTGGAGGACCTGATAAACAGGACAAATGAAAAATACAGGGAAGCAAAGCTTGCCCTGATACAGAAAATACCCACACCCATTACGCCGATAAACATCGATAAGGCGGGAAAACAGATAACACTTGCATATTTTGACCAGAAGAGCACGGTTGATTATATCGGTGCAGTACAGGGGATTCCTGTTTGTTTTGATGCCAAGGAATGTGCAAAGGATACCTTTGCCCTGGCTAATATACATGAGCATCAGGTAGCCTTCATGGAAGACTTTGACAGACAGGGCGGTATTGCCTTTTTTCTCCTGTATTTTTCGGGCAGGGATGTTTTTTATTATCTTAAGCTTGATACATTGCTTGAATTCTGGAGGAGAATGCGGGAAGGAGGAAGGAAGTCCTTTCGCTACGATGAACTGGATGAGGAGTATATAATCCCTCACAAACAAGGAGTTATGGTTCCCTATCTGGATCTGATAAACAAGGACCTTCAGGGGAGGGAGTAAGGTCTTGACAAGGGTTTATGATTTCAATATAATTGTCGCCATGGTAATTGGTTAGCGCGTTAGCACAGTAAAGTATAACAGCAAGAGGATAGATATGCAAAAGAAACTGATACATACACCTGAAGGTGTAAGGGATATTTACGGAGAAGAATTCAGGCGGAAGCTTTTTGTGGAAGGTGAACTTAAAAAGCTTATCGAAAGCTACGGTTATGAGGATATGCAGACACCGGTATTCGAATTCTTCGATATCTTTTCGGGAAACATAGGGACCATACCAAGCAAGGAGTTATATAAGTTCTTTGACAAGGAGGGGAATACCCTTGCTCTGCGCCCGGACTTTACTCCTTCGATAGCAAGGGCGACGGCCAAATATTTTACCGATAACAGAATGCCGCTTCGTTTTTGCTATATAGGGTCCACCTTCAATAATACTTCCGACTATCAGGGAAGGCTCAAAGAATCAACAGAGATCGGAGTTGAACTAATAGGTGACGGAAGTGCTGATGCCGATGTGGAAATGCTCATGATGATAATAGATTCCATGCTTGCGGCAGGTCTGCAGGAATTCCAGATCAGTGTCGGTAATCTTGAATTTTTCAAAGGACTGTGTGCAGAGTACGGGATTGACGAAGAAAACGAGATGCTCCTCAGGCAGATGATCAATGATAAGAATTATTTCGGAACCGAGGATGTTCTGGATACACTTAAACTCAGGAATGAAGTCAAAGATATGATATCCAGGATGCCGGATATGTTCGGCGGCATGAGTGTCCTTGCAGAAGCAAAGGGCTATGTTTCCAACGACAGGTCATTGGATGCAATAAAGAGGCTTGAGGAGATTTATGATGTCTTGAGTATAAAGGGATATGAGAAATATATTTCCTTTGATCTTGGAATGTTGAGTAAATATAATTACTATACCGGGATCATTTTCAGAGCCTATACTTACGGGAGCGGTGATGCCATAGTCAAGGGAGGAAGATATGATAATCTTTTGAGTGAATTTGGAAAGGATTCCGCTGCTATCGGCTTCTGTATTCAGGTTGACCAGCTCATGTCCGTACTTGAGCGTCAGAAAATCAGTATTAACCTTCCGGAGAGAAAGAGTACACTTATAATTTATGACAGGGATAAAAGAGCTGAGGCTATAAGGAAGGCAGCTGATCTCAGGAATGAAGGTATAAGGGTGATCATGATGAATGAAGAGACATTGGGTAAGATCGATGTTTTAAAATACGCAGGTGATAACGGCATGACACTTATAAGGATATGATGATATGAACGGAGAGCTTAACTATATAACTTTTGCACTCGGCAAGGGCAGGCTTGCCAACAAAACCCTTGAACTCCTCGAAGAGATAGGGATAACCTGTGAAGAAATGAAGGATAAGGACACAAGGAAGCTTATCTTTGTCAACGAAGAATTAAAGCTTAAGTTCTTTCTTGCCAAGGGTCCTGATGTACCCACATATGTTGAATACGGGGCTGCCGACATAGGAGTTGTCGGTAAAGATACAATACTTGAGGAGAACAGGAAGTGTTATGAGGTTTTGGATCTTGGATTCGGGAAATGCAGGATGTGTGTATGCGGACCGGAAGAGAGCCGGGAACTTTTAAAGCACCATGAAATGATAAGGGTTGCTACCAAATACCCCAGGATTGCCAAGGATTATTTCTATAACAGAAAACACCAGACTGTAGATATCATCAAGCTTAACGGTTCGATAGAGCTTGCACCCATTGTTGGCCTGTCGGAAGTTATTGTCGATATAGTTGAAACAGGGTCTACACTTAAGGAAAACGGTCTTATGGTACTTGAAGAGGTGTGTCCGCTTTCGGCAAGAATGATAGTCAATCAGGTTAGCATGAAGATGGAAGCTGAGAGGATAGGCGATCTTATCAGGAGAATAAAGGAGAGATTATGAGAATAGTCAGGCTTACGGATGAAACAAGAAAAAACATAATAAAGGATCTGTTAAAACGCAGTCCTTCCCAGTATACGGAATATGAAGCTACAGTTAAGGAAATACTTGAAAGTGTAAAAGAGAAGGGTGATGAGGCCCTGTTTGAACTCACAAGGAAGTTCGATAAGTGTGAGCTGAATAAAGACAACATACGGGTCACAGAAGACGAGATCAGGGAAGCTGTGGATGGTTATGATAAGGACCTTATTAAAGTCATGAAGAGGGCAGCTGAAAATATAAGGTCCTATCATGAAAAGCAGATACAGAACAGCTGGATAGAAACAAGAGAAGACGGAACGATACTGGGACAGAAGGTAAGTGCGATCGAGAAGGTGGGGGTGTATGTTCCGGGCGGTAAGGCAGCGTATCCGTCTTCAACCCTTATGAACATTATACCTGCGCAGGTTGCCGGGGTTGACCGTATAGTAATGACTACTCCTGCAGGCGCCGATGGCAAGGTCACACCATCGACCCTTGTTGCGGCAAGTATAGCGGGTGTTGATGAGATATACAAGGTCGGCGGTGCCCAGGCTATAGGTGCTCTCGCATTCGGAACGGAATCCGTTCCAAAGGTAGATAAGATAGTCGGCCCGGGTAATATTTTCGTGGCTCTGGCCAAGAAGGCTGTATTTGGCCATGTGAGTATTGATTCGGTAGCTGGTCCCAGCGAAATACTTATTATTGCCGATGAGACGGCAAACCCGAGATATGTTGCTGCAGACCTTTTGTCTCAGGCAGAACACGACCAGCTGGCTTCTTCGATACTTATAACGACTTGTGAAGAGCTTGCAAAGAAAGTAAGTGAAGAAGTTGATATTTTTACGGAAAAGCTGGAACGCCGTGATATAATACTTAAGTCACTTGAGAATTACGGTTACATACTTCTTGCAAATGATATGGAAGACGCAATAAATACCGCCAATGAAATAGCAAGCGAACATCTGGAAATATTGACTAAGGATGCATTTAATGTGATGACGAAGATAAGAAATGCCGGTGCTGTTTTTATAGGCGAGAATTCATCGGAACCTCTGGGTGACTATTATGCCGGGCCAAATCATGTTCTTCCCACCAACGGGACGGCAAGGTTTTTCTCACCCCTGGGTGTGGATGCATTTATCAAAAGGACCAGTATCATAGCTTATTCAAATGAAGCACTTAAGGCGGCTTCTTCGGATATAATCGCATTTGCCAACGCAGAAGGTCTGACAGCTCATGCGAATTCAATAAAGGTAAGGTTTGATCTGTAAACGGGAGAATATATATGGAGAAAGACAGAAAGGCAAGTATAAAAAGAGACACTAAGGAGACCCGGATAACCTTGGACTTAAATCTTGACGGAAAGGGTGAAGCATCGGTTTCAACGGGCATAGGCTTCTTTGATCATATGCTTGAGGGCTTCACAAAACACGGCTTTTTCGATCTGAAATTAAATGTATCCGGAGACCTTCATGTTGACGGACATCACAGTGTCGAAGATACCGGCATAGTTCTTGGAAACGCGATCAGGGAAGCAGTGGGAGACAAGAAGGGGATAAGGCGCTACGGATATATGATCCTTCCGATGGATGATGCTTTAGTCCTGTGTGCCGTCGATCTGTGCGGCCGCCCTTATTTTTCCTACGAGGCCGACTTTAAAACCGATAGGATCGGCTACCTTGATACTGAGCTTATCCGTGAGTTTTTTTATGCGGTAAGCTACAGCGCAATGATGAACCTTCATATCAAGGTTATATCGGGAGAGAATTCTCACCATATTGCGGAAGCCATGTTTAAATCCTTTGCCAAGGCGCTGGATATGGCAGTGTCTTTCGATGAACGTATTAATGATGTTTTATCTACGAAAGGAAGTCTGTAATGGAGAAAAAAATCGTACCATGCCTGTTTCTTAAGGACAAGAAGCTATACGATGACTTTTCGGATGACTGGCTATTAAGCGATGATCCTGTTGGATATGCGGTTAACTGCTGCAGCGGCGGGGCTGATATGCTTATTATATTTGACCAGTCGGATGACGAAGAATCGCATGAAGAAGCACTTCTTATCATGCGGTCAATAAACAGGAGCGTAAGCATACCTGTAATAGGTGCCGGTAATATCAACAGGGTTGAGGATGTCAAGAAGATCCTCTACGCCGGATGTAAATATGCTGCACTTAACCTTGCCAAACAGGGTAATATTGATCTTATCGAGGAAGTGAGCAAAAGATTTTCAAAGGATAAGATCCTGGTGTGCGCGGATGCTGAAGAGCAGGTTCTGGGCTCGATAGATCTCGTAAGGGAATATACTGCCGGTGTCCTTCTTCTTGACGATAAGGTTTTCGATTCGTATAAGGGACTCAAGATGCTCCCCGTTACCGACGACCCGTCCCTTGAAAAGGCACTTAAAATGCTGTCCAATGACTGTGTTATCGGGATTTCCGGAAGGTTTGTCAATGAGAACACCGATAAGATAATGTCCCTTAAAAAGGATCTTAAGGATAACGGTATCAATACCCACATACTTGAGAGCCCTTATTCATTTGATGAGTTTAAGAAAAATTCCGACGGTCATGTACCGGTTGTTGTTCAGGACTGTGTAACCGGTGAAGTCCTGATGGTCGCATATATGAATAAAGAAGCCTATGATATGACCATTGAGACAGGCAAGATGACTTATTATTCAAGGAGCAGGAATGAGTTGTGGGTGAAGGGCGAGACAAGCGGCCATTACCAGTATGTCAAGTCCCTGACTGCCGACTGCGATATGGATACAATACTGGCCAAGGTGGCACAGATAGGCAATGCCTGTCATACGGGAGCCTATTCATGTTTCTTTAATGAGATAGTAAAGACCGAGTATAATGCAAGGGATCCCCTTAAGGTATTTGAAGATGTGTATAATGTCATAATCGACAGAAAGAATAATCCCAAAGAAGGGTCATATACCAATTATCTTTTTGACAAGGGTATCGACAAGATACTTAAGAAGGTTGGAGAAGAAGCGACCGAGATAGTGATCGCAGCCAAGAATCCCGACAGGGAAGAGGTAAAGTATGAGATCGCCGATTTCCTTTATCATGTAATGGTCCTTATGGCAGAATGCGGGCTTGACTGGACCGATATCGTGAAGGAACTTGCCAACCGCTAGGACCTGAATATGAGAAGAACAGCATTAAGTGAAGAGATACTCTTAACGGTTGAGAAGCCGGCAAGGTACATAGGCAACGAAGTGAACAGTGTTGTCAAGGATAAGACACAAGTGGATATAAGGTTTGCCATGTGCTTTCCGGATGTGTACGAGATAGGTATGTCTCACCTTGGTATCCAAATACTGTATTCAATGTTTAACACGTTCGACGATGTATGGTGCGAACGTGTTTATTCGCCGTGGACAGACCTGCATGCCATAATGAAGGAGAAGGATATCCCTTTATTTGCGCTTGAATCCCAGGACCCTATCATTGATTTTGATTTTCTGGGGATAACACTCCAGTATGAGATGTGCTATACAAACGTTTTACAGATACTGGATCTTTCGCATATCCCCCTGTATGCAGAAGACAGAGATGAGAGTTACCCTATAGTGATAGGCGGAGGCCCCTGCACCTATAATCCGGAGCCCATTGCCGATTTCTTTGATCTCTTTTACATAGGTGAAGGAGAGACAGCCTACAGGCTGCTTCTTGACCTTTATAAGGAATGTAAGAGAGAAGGACTTTCAAGAAAGGAGTTTTTGCATAAGGCTTCCCATATTAACGGGGTATACGTTCCGTCCCTCTATACGGTTGAATATGATGCTAACGGCCTGATAAAGTCGTTTTACCCTAAAGATGATGACGTCCCTTCCGTTATCCGCAAAGAAATAGAGATGAATGTGTCCGATACATATTATCCGCTCAAGCCTGTGGTTCCCTTTATAAAGGTTACCCAGGACAGGGTGGTGCTTGAGATACAGAGAGGCTGTATCAGGGGATGCCGTTTCTGCCAGGCTGGAATGATCTATAGGCCCGTAAGGGAGAGGGATGTAAACCTGTTAAAGTCATATGCAAAAGAAATGCTTGATAATACCGGATATGAGGAGATATCCCTAAGTTCATTAAGTTCAAGCGATTATACGCATTTAGAGGAACTCATAAACTTTCTTGTTGATTATGCGAAAGAGAAGAAGCTTAACATATCCCTTCCTTCTCTAAGGATCGATGCCTTTTCACTGGATGTGATGAGTAAGATCCAGGATGTAAGAAAGTCATCGCTTACCTTTGCGCCGGAAGCCGGTTCACAGAGACTGCGAAATGTTATAAACAAGGGTCTCACCGAGGAAGTGATACTTGAAGGAGCAAGGCAGGCCTTCCTTGGAGGATGGACCAGGGTTAAGCTCTATTTTATGCTGGGACTTCCGACGGAAACAGAGGATGATTGCAGAGGTATAGCGAAGCTCAGTAATGAGATAGCTAAGCTCTATTATGAACTGATACCAAAGAGTGAGCGTAAAGGAAGGGTACAGATAGTTGCGTCATCATCCTTCTTCGTCCCCAAGCCCTTTACCCCCTTTCAGTGGGCTAAGATGTATAGGAAGGATGAGTTTCTGGATAAGGCTCATTTTGTCAATGAATGCATGCATGAACAGCTAAACAGCAAGTCCATTAAGTATAATTACCATGAGGCTGATGTCAGCATATTGGAAGGAGTTTTTGCAAGGGGTGACCGGAAGCTTTCGGCTGTGCTTGTCAGGGCCTATGAGAACGGATGCCTTTTTGATGCGTGGACAGAGACCTTCAGGGAAGAACCCTGGATCAGGGCTTTTGATGAGTGCGGTATATCCATGGATTTCTATACAGCCAGAGAAAGGTCTCTTGATGAGATCCTTCCCTGGGATATGATAGATATCGGAGTTACGAAGGACTTTCTTAAGCGTGAGTGGAATAACGCCCTGAATGAGACCGTTACACCAAACTGCAGGATGAGGTGCTCCGGCTGCGGAGCAAGGATTTTTGGCGGAGGGGTGTGCTATGAAGGTTAGGATAAGGTTTAAAAAAGAAGGTGTTATGAAATATATAGGGCATCTGGATGTCATGAGATATTTTCAGAAGCTCTTAAGGCGTTCGGACATCCCGATCGCCTATTCACAGGGCTTAAGTCCACATCAGATCATGTCTTTCGCAATGCCCTTAAGCACAGGCCTTGAGTCGGACGGAGAGTATGTGGATATAGAAATAACAGAGCCTGTGGCATCAGGAGAGGCAATAAACAGGATGAATGCCCATAATGTTGAAGGCATTGAGATACTGTCATTTAAGGAACTTCCGGAAGGTGCTAAGAACGCGATGGCAAGCATAAGCGCTGCCGATTATACGGTTTCTTTCAGGGAAGGATACTATCCTGCCTTTTCATGCATCAATACCTTAAGAGAGATGTATGCTAAGGAGAGTATCGATGTTTTAAAACAGACAAAGAAGAGTGAGAGCGTGGTTGACATAAAACCCGGTATATATGCAATTGACGGGAATGATGATAAGATACATTTATGCCTTTCTTGCGGAAGTGTACTAAACATTAAGCCCGAGCTTGTGATAGGGGCTGCCTTTATAAGGGAAGGGGAAGAGCTTTCGGAATTTGCTCTTTCTATCAGGCGTAATGAAATATATACTGATATTGACGGTAAAAGGGTCAGCCTTGACATGATAGGAACAGATATAGAATGAATGAGAAGACTATTGTACTAACCAAATACTCAGGGGCTTTACTATATATGTGCATGGATGAGAAACGTCCGCTTGAATACCGTTTTTTTGATGAGGATGAAGATGCCGTCGGCAATATCTATGTATGCATGGTAAAGGATATAGTAAAGAATATCGGAGCCTCATTTGTTACTTACGGAGATAACAAAACGGGCTTTATCAAAAGCACTTCCTATAAAAGAGGCA
>DPZM01000109.1 GCA_003535955.1 Lachnospiraceae bacterium
TCTTCAACAAAATCATCCTTGTCCTTATAAAATGTATAAAATCCGCCCTGAGCTATACCTACTTCCTTAGTCAGCTGCCTTATGGATATATTTCTGATCCCGTTCTCTGCAAGGAGCTTAAGTCCTGTTCTTCGCAGTTTCTCCTGCAATTCTTCTCTTTCTTCCTGCGTAAATGCTTTTCCCATATTGTCTCCTGCTATCCGTCATGTTTGGTTAGACATTGCTAACCATATGCTATGAACATAGTACTCCAATGTTCATAGCATGTCAACAGTTACTACTGAAAAAGATAAAAATATCACAACTCTACTTCTTGCATTTGGAAACCTTTATTGTCACCGTCTTCGTTACTCCGCCCGGATATGTGACCTTAACCTTAACAGATCCGCTCTTGCCGTTAAGTTTCTTAATAAGGATGCGGCCTGCAATGTCCGGATCAACTTCCGCCACTACATTTTGGGGAGTAAGCTCGGCACTCACGGGTTCGATGGTCCGTACATGCTTAGCCGAGTCCTTATAGTGTTATGCCCGTAACCTCGGCGTCGGTTATCTGTCCGCTTCCTTCCTTAAGTGTGGGAATGACGATCATCGGCTTCTTCGTAACCACATCCATCTTAAGGACTATCTTTCCGGATGCAGTCATAGCCTTATCGGTAACCTTTACCTTGATCGTAGCCCGCGCCTTAATCTCCTTGACAGGCTTTAAGGTAATCGTATAGCTTCCCTTCCCGATACCGCTTCTTCCAAGTGATACAGTCACGATCCCGTTGCCGATCTGTGCAAGGTTTTCTTCGCCCTTCTTTCCCTTTACGATCTCAACCGTTTCGGCACTTGCTTCCTCGCCGTTTAAGGTTAGCGGGAAGGTGAAGCTCTGCTCAGGATTATTTGTATTAAGGATCACCTGCTTAATGCCATTAAGGTCAGCCTCAAGCACATCCTTGTCAGCCGCTGTTTCAGATATCGTATACTTAAGTGCTATCGGATCCTTCTCATTCCAGCCTCGAAAAGGTTCCAGGTTTCCATGCTTTCTATGGCATATTTTCTGGTTTGAACTCCGGTAAAATTATACGTTCCCCTTACTGTAACCGTATATACGCCTATCTCTTTTGAGTTCTCATCTGACCACGCAAGAGTATAGTCGCCTATTTCAAGTTGAAGGGGTCCGGCAAAAACTGACTTTATCCTCGGCTTCTGTACGCTTCCGTCATAGGAAAATGATGTTTGCGACAGGCTCATGTCGGTGATCGGTGCACGTGCGATAGACCAGTCGATCGTCTTGGGATCTTTGCTTCCATCATTCCATTCAAATCCCTCTTCAAGAGTTGCTGTCGCGGTATATTTCCCCGCATTCAACCCGGTATTATCCCAAAGGATATAGCCTGTGCCCGGTTCCACACCTGTCTGCATCGTACCGTTATATACAATCCCGGTTTTGGCTGTAGGAATTTTAGCTATACCATCTGAAATTTCATATGTTACGGTTGCAGATCCGGTGAAATTATTCGTCGTTGCTGTTGCTTCCACCGTATAGAACCCGACATCCGTTGACTGTTCATTAGACCATGACAGTGAATAATCAGTATCCGGAACGATAAGTGATCTGGCACGAACCTCTGTTACCTCCGGTTTCTGCACATTTCCGTTGTAGAAGAATAACGTTTTAGTCACGCCCAAAGAAGTAAGCTCTGCCGGTGCGATAGACCATTCGATCGTCTTTCCATCGGTACTTCCGTCCGTCCATGTGTATCCGTCTTCAAGCCTCGCAATCGCGGTATAATCACCCGCATCCTTACCGGTATTTCCCGTTATGGTATAACCCGTGCCTGCAGGAACACCTGTCTGGGTGTTGGCGTTATATATCAGGCCGGTTGCAGCTGTGGGAGGGGTGGCAGTGGTGGTGGCTTTTTTCACAAAAGCAACCGGAGTTCCACAATTACCACATACTCTTATAGTGTCCCCAGCTGTAAACTCCTTCCCATCTATATATGTTGTTCCTGAACTTGGAACACTACATGTCCAAGTTTGTTCGTGATCATAATCAAATGGAATTACTACTGTAGTTCCGGCCACAACTGTCGGAAAATCATCATGAAAATTATAAACTCTCTCATGCTCATAACTATCTCTGTTCCCACACACAAGTTCATTTCTCACTCCGTTGCATGGCCCGGAATAACAGCCAAGGCCATCCCCAAACACTGTCCATCGCTCACTGGGAAATGTATGCCAATGGTCCCACCAAGAAGACGAGTTATTATCGGTATAATTAGTAAACAACAATTGTACATAATTTTTCTGCACTTAAGATACATATTTCCTTCATATGGACTAATTTATGTTCTCGGATCCAAATAATACGAATGTTTCCCGCCGTCCGTGCACGAACTCTTATCCGGATCCCCGTATGCAGTTAAGCCGTCTGTTACATAATGTCCGTTACAATCCTCACAGCAGCAGGAGTGACTCTCCCCGCATTGATCTGCGCAATCACAGTTATCAAGTGCGCAATCAGCGCAGTTACAATCATCATGAGCATGGTCACATGCCGCATCTGTCACAAACTCATCCGCCGCTTCTTCGCTGCCCTGCAGATAAGCCCTCCCGCTGTCCTTTCCGGCTGCCGCAAAGGTATCAAGGGGCATCATTGTGATCCCCGTCACCAACGCCAGCATTACCGCCATGATCCGTATCCATGCGCTTCTTCTCTTCATTTTCTCCATACACTTTCTCCTTCCCTGGTTCCTATTAAATAGTGAGCTTCTATGACTCCTTTTTCTCCTCTTCTGCCTTAGCCTTGTCCTTGCGGACCATGGAAATGATGGCACATGCTATACCTCCTGCCATCACAGCCAGCCAGCTGTATTCGAAATCATCTGCCGCATAGCCCCACACAAGCATGATAAATACCGATATCATACTGATACATGCACATAATGTTCCCGTTTTGATGTTCTTCATATCTTATCCTCCTAATGCCGCTTTTCTGCTTCGCGATCATCTTTACACTGCCATCACGAAATATGTTTATAGTAATTATAACCTTGTCACAAATCCGGCTGTTCGTATATAGTTTATGTCTATTCGGTCGTTTTTCGTGTCTAATTGGTAATTTGAACAAAAAAAAGGCACCGATCATTTCGACCGGTACCGTTTTGAACCTGGGGGACGGAGTCAGTGGTTCATTTTGCCGCCTTAAGACGGGCTATCTCCGCCATTGCTTCCTGAAGCTGCTCTGCCATTTCATCGATTTTTGCCATTGCCTCACCCAATTTGGTTTTGGTTTTTCCTAGCTCTGTCTTTGTTTCTCCTAGCTCTGTCTTTGTTGCTCCTAGTTCTGTCTTTGTTTCTCCCAGTTCTGTCTCCACCTCTCCAATACGTTTTATGGCAGCATCCGCTCTTTCCTTTTCCTTCTTCGTTTCTTCCGCAAATAACTCGTTTATCGCTTCACACATCGTTGGTTCCTCCTTAGCTTCACGTATCAGTTCTATGTTAGCCCTTGTGAATACATTCATCACACCATCTACAAGCTGTTTATGCTCCTGTCCAAGTTTAGGTGCGCTTATCAGTATTCCTTTAAGCTCCTTACCCTTGCTTTCATTCGTCAGGCTGCGGAGCCATGTATGTATCTCTGCTTCTTCGTCATCCCACTCCCTGCTGACTATTACCTGTGTCCTGAAGGGCAGATGACCTTTTATTTCGTATATTCCCTTCCTGGCATGAACCAATTCATGCCCATCTCTCTTGAGATGTTCGAAAAGCTTAGCCGGTTTCCTCCGCCGCACAAATGTCATCGTAAAGGCATCGCGTCCATACTCATCATACTTGCGCAGTTCTTCAAGATATATTCCTGTATACCCAAGCACCTTGTAGAAGTCACCCAGGGTCAGGCTGTCTTCGGGGCTCTTATATTCGACTATGTTATATTTGTCGAATATAGCTCCCACTTCGTTTACGATCCTAACGGTCCGTATCTTCTTGATTATTAGCAGATCGATCCGCTGGGCCCTGTTTGCGATGAGATGCTCATCCTCATACTCGAGGTCCTTCTCATTCGCCAAGAGTTCAAGCTTCATCGCATTAACGAAGCCTGAATGCCAGTCAATTTTCTTCATTCATCTTCCTCCTTAATTATAGATTGTGTGATTCTTAATTGCAATGGACTTACCGGCGAAATG
>DPZM01000152.1 GCA_003535955.1 Lachnospiraceae bacterium
CTTCCCAGGCTTAAGCTTGTGGCAGCCATGATGGGTAAGGATTTTGATGATCTTAAGTCGATCAAATCGGATGAAAGCAATTCTGTAAGTGATGAACTGGTAATATCGGCAAGAGGACTGGGCCACACAGGAACGGTTAAGCCTTTCGATCTTGATATACATAAGGGTGAAGTTATCGGTGTCGGCGGCCTGTTGGGAAGCGGACGAAGCGAACTGGCACGCACCATATACGGTGCAGACAAGGCTAATTCCGGTACCTTAAAGGTTAAAGACCAGGAAGTTAAGATAAATCAGCCCATAGATGCAATGAACCTCGGTATGGGAATGCTCCCCGATGACCGTAAGGCAGAGGGTATAATCGACGACCTTTCAATAAGAGAGAACATAATACTTGCGCTTCAGAGTAAGAACGGAATGTTCAAGCTTATGACCAGACAGCAGCAGAATGAGCTTGCTGATAAATATATCGAACTTCTCTCAATAAAGACACCCAGCCGAGAGACTCTCGTAAAGCAGCTTTCGGGTGGTAACCAGCAGAAGGTAATACTTGCCCGCTGGCTGGCAACCAATCCTGATTTCCTTATCCTTGATGAGCCTACAAGAGGTATCGATGTAGGTACCAAGACCGAGATCCAGAAGCTGGTACTTGAACTTGCCAAGGAAGGTAAATCCATTATGTTCATCTCTTCCGAGATATCGGAGATGCTTCGTACCTGTTCCCGCATGATAATCATGAGAGACGGGGAGAAGGTTGATGAACTTGACGGTGACCTTACGGAAGAACGTGTAATGAAATCGATAGCGGGAGGTGACAACAAATAATGAATGTGGAATTAATGTGGAAAAAGATCAAAAAGTCACAGCTCCTGTTACCTGTTGTGGCGATGATTCTGGTAATGGCCATAAACATAATACATGATGCGGCTACAGGCGCCGGTGCCTTTTCATTCTTTAAGATAACCCTGCAGCAGACCACCGGAAACGGAACCATTCTCTACGGCAGGATCATAGATATCTTAAACAGGGGTTCTGAGGCAGCCCTGCTTGCCCTTGGTATGACTCTGGTTGTATCGGCTTCGGCCGGAACGGATATTTCGGTAGGTTCGGTAATGAGCCTTTCGGCATCCTTCTGCTGTATGCTTCTTGCAGGCTACGGTGTATCGTCAACCAATGAGCTTGCTGTTCCCCTTATCGTAGGCCTTCTTGCGGCTATCCTTATGGGATGTGTATGCGGAGCCTTCAACGGACTGCTGGTTGCAAGGTTCAACATCCAGCCCATGGTCGCGACCCTTATACTGTATTCGGCAGCACGTGCGATCGGACTGCTTCTGTGTAATGACCTTATAGTTTATGTCAGGAATGACAGCTTCGGTTTCTTCGGAAGCTTCATGGGACCGATTCCCACACCTATCATAATAACTGCCATATGCATTGCCATCCTGTCATTGATCTTAAAAAAGACAGCTCTCGGAATGTATATCCAGTCGGTTGGTATCAATTCAAGGGCTTCGCGTATCGCAGGCCTTAATTCCAAGATGATCATACATCTTGCATATATCGTATGCGGACTCTTTGCAGGTATCGCCGGTATTGTTGCTTCCTCAAGGATCACATCCGCCGATTCCAACAATATCGGTCTTTATCTTGAGATGGATGCCATCCTTGCGGTTGCCCTTGGCGGCAATTCACTTGGCGGCGGTAAGTTCTCTCTTGCAGGTTCCATAATCGGTGCTTATACCATACAGGCCATAACCACGACCCTGTACGCACTGGGTGTTTCAACCAACCAGGCACCTGTGTTCAAGGCTATAATAGTCATAATAATAGTAGCTATACAGGCACCGCCCGTTAAGGCATTTGTAAGAAAGAGAAAATTAAGCAAAACATCAAAGGGGGTGGCATAAATGAAAAGCAAAAAACTTAACTTAAACAGCCACACCATACTTCTTCTTATTACCATAGTACTTTTTATAGTTTTGTATATGTTGGGATGTATCCTTTACAGCAAGAAGGGATTTACCCATTTACAGACCTTCCTTAACATACTTATAACAAATGCGGGACTAATATGTATAGCATCCGGAATGACATGTGTAATGCTCACGGCAGGAATCGATATATCGGTGGGCGGTCTTGTTGCCATGGACTGTATGATGCTCGCGGTAGGTATAAACAGTGGGATCCCGGCTCCTGTGATGGTACTTCTTGTTATCCTGACAGGTCTTGTATTCGGACTTATGCAGGGATTTTTCGTAGGATATTTAAATATCCAGCCCTTTATCGTATCCATGGCAGGTATGTTCTTTACAAGAGGTATGACGGCAGTAATATCAACCGATCAGGTTTCGATAACCAAGGATACATCACCTCTTTATTATGCCTGGGCCAATTATAAGATCAAGCTTCCCTTTGGCGGATATGTAAACAACAAGGGTGTCTACAATGCTCCCTATATCCGTATAAATGTTGTCATTGCCCTTATCGTTCTGATTATCATATTCATTATGTTAAGGCATACCAGGTTCGGAAGGAGTCTTTATGCGGTAGGCGGTAACGAGCAGTCGGCAGCAATGATGGGTCTTAATATCAAGTCTGTTAAGCTGAGGGCTTACGTATTATCATCCTTCCTGTGTTCGATAGGTGGAATATGTTTCTCACTTAACACTATGTCGGGTTCTGTTCAGCAGGCTCTTGGTCTTGAGATGGATGCCATATCATCGGCGGTTATCGGTGGTACTCTCCTTACAGGTGGTGTTGGCAATGTGCTTGGTTCCTTCTTCGGCGTTCTCATAAACGGAACCATATCTTCGATCGTTAAGACCAATGGTAAGCTGGCAAGTTCATGGCCCAATATATTAACAGCGGCTCTGCTCTTCCTCTTTATAGTTATACAGAGTATATTTGCCGCTGTACGTAGCAAGAAGATCCGCTGATGTATATACAGAAAAGAATTTCTTTAGTATAATGGCAGCTATGAAAAAATCTATATCAAGAGCAGTAATGTTGATAACACTTATTTCTATGACATTTACCGGGTGTAGTAATGCACCCGGTAATTCTGCTGTAAACAAAACAGGTGATCAGGCAGCTGAAAAGAGCATTATCAGTGTCGGTTTTTCACAGGTCGGAGCCGAATCCGACTGGAGGAACATTAATACCGAGTCCATGAAGGCGGCATTTTCACCCGAGAACGGATTTGACCTTATATATGATGACGGCCAGCAAAAGCAGCAGAATCAGATAACGGCAATACGTACCTTCATACAGAAGGAGGTTGACTATATAGTCTTGGCACCGGTTATCGAGGACGGATGGAATACTGTCCTTACAGAGGCAAAAGATGCAGGTATTCCCGTAATCCTGGTAGACAGGATGGTTAACGTGGATGATCCCGATCTTTTTACATGCTGGGTCGGATCAGACTTTGAACTTGAAGGGAAAAAGGTCTGTGAATGGCTTAATGAATACTGCAAATCCAATCATATCTATCCAAGTGATATAAATATCGTAAATATCAAGGGAACGGAAGGTGCATCGGCGGAGCTTGGAAGGACCAAGTCGCTCAGGGCAGCCGTTAATGAATACGGGTGGAACCTGCTTGATGAGAGATCGGGTGACTTTACCCAGGCCAAGGGAAGGGAAGTAATGTCAAGGTTCTTACGCCAGTATGATGACATAAACGTTGTCTACTGCGAAAATGATAATGAGGCCTTTGGTGCGATAGATGCGATAGAGGCGGAAGGTAAGACCGTCGGAAGTGATATAAGGCACGGTGAGATAATGGTCCTGGCCTTTGACGGGTCCAGCGACCAGGCTGTCGAAGCCGTTAGGGACGGTAAGATTTCCTGTATAGGTGAATGCAATCCACTGCACGGACCGAGGGTTGAGAAGATCATCAAAAACTTAAGGGATGGGATCACTCCCGATAAATATGAATATGTTGATGAGGATATCTTCAGTGCCGATGACAGTGTAAGGAGTGTAAAAATAGACGGGAAAGCCTATCCGGTAACAGTTCCTTAGCCGATCCTCTCCGATCTGTCATAAGCCAACTCAAAAAGTATAAGTATAAGCCACCGGGAAACCGATGGCTTTTTAAACGAATGTTTCTATATAGATATCAGGCTCCTTGGATAAGTCAACAAAGCGGTTCCTGCATTGGATCATGGGTCTTGAAAGGGCTGTCTTGTTCATGAAGACGACCTCGCCTTCCATACCGTTGTTAAGCCTTACCCGGTTCTTGATATAGGTGCTTGCTATGTGCTCAAGAAAGACAAGGATGAACTTACTTTCATACTTATTAAGGCCCTCTGACTCGAAAATGCCGATAACCTTGAAGGGACATAGAGGACCCCTGTAAACACGGGCAGCTGTCATGGCATCATAGACATCCGCTATTGCAACTATTTTGGCGTATTTGTTTATCTTATCGCCTGTAAGTCCAAGCGGATAACCCGTCCCGTCGCACCGCTCATGGTGCATAAGGGCGGCTTCCCTTATATCATTATTGATATTGTCATAGTTTTTAAGGATATTGTATCCCTGAAGAGTGTGGGTCTTTACTATATTATATTCATTCGGTGTGAGCTTATCGGGCTTGCGGATGATATTGTCTGGGACCACAAGCTTGCCTATGTCATGGAGAAGACCGCACAGGGTAAGCTTCTCTACCTCTGAAGGCGGGAGCTTAAGCCACTTGGCAAAGACATTGCAGATAAGACCGACATTTATCGAATGGGCATAGGTCAGATCATCATACTGCCGCATATTATGGAGCATGTCAAAGATGGACACGCTTGTTGACTGGGTGGCCATGAGATTAGCAATATGATCAAAGAGTTCCTCGGTATTTATCGGGGCCCTGTCATCGACTATCGACCTTAAATTCTGCTTGAATTCCTCTGTTGTTGCGATAAAGGTCTTCTCGAATTCCTTGAATTCCTTGCTTGCCTTGACCCTCTCCGAATAAGAGGGCAGATCAAATTGACTCACTTCTTCTGGGACAGGAGGGACTTCATCCTTGATCCTTACTGCGAGAACTGAGTAGAACTCAAGACGGGTTATCATCTTATCTGTAAGTACCGTATTATTCGGTACTATCATCTGATTGTTATACGAATATACATCCTCGGCAGTGGTCATCCCCGGGTGTAGTTCGGATGTCCTAACACGTTTCATAAAATAACCTGGCCATTTAAAACTTTTATAGTCACATTTGACGAAAAAGTCACACTTTCAGTATAAAAATATTAATGATAAAAGTCAATGAGGTAAAGTCAATGAGGTAAATATAATTG
>DPZM01000279.1:0-3118 GCA_003535955.1 Lachnospiraceae bacterium
TTTAAGGGAAGCTATATACTGTAATGAATGCTTTGAGGGGAGTTATAAATGAATAAGGAAAGCTATCGTGTAATAAGGATTCTTCTGGTACCCAAGGTGGTTTCCCTCATCTGTAAGGAATTCGGATGGGACGAAGTCAAGGCCTGTACCGCCTTTTATAATTCCAAGCTCAATGAGCAGCTGGAGCAGGATGACAACGACCTATGGACCTACAGTGAATACAAGCTCCTTGATATGTTCCGCAAGGAGGTGATCAGGTGAGCAATGAAGGTAATTTCCTGACCTACTGTGTTGAGCAGTATATGTATGAGAAGGGTATGAGCGGACGAAGGGTGATGGACCTTTTCTCCAAATACAATGTCCTTGATTATATCTATAATTCCTGCGACCCACTTCATGAACAGAAGGCCGCTTATATAGTCGAAGATATTGATATCTATATAGAAGCCTGCCGCAGGATTTCATAAAGCCGGTTTGATCATACTTCAACCGGCTTTAATTTATTTCACATAGTTTATCTTGCATATGTCAGGAACCTGTTTCCGTTTGACTGGAACCATGCCATGCTGTCCCTGATCCCCTTCTTTTCGATCTTCCCTTCCGTGGGGAAATATATCATAAGATTGTTCTTATCATATCCGGTGATAAGAACTGCCTCCTCCCCTTCTACCATGGCAAGGACCGGACAGGAAGTGCCGACATAAAACAGCATTGCATCGGTCGAGCAGCCCGACAGGGCAAGCGGAACCACATTTTCCATGTTTTCCTTCATTATTTCAAGGGCTGACCAGCCTTCCGAGAGCAGGGTATCCGTATCAACATACACTCCGGCAGCCTTCATCATCTCATCAAGACATACGGACAGGGTTGTCCTGCCGCCTTCTTCTCCGACTGCCTGTGCTGTAGTGCCGATGTTTTCAATAGTAAACCTCTCCTTACGGTCATTGCTCTTCCATATATAACGGCATTCCTTGTTTATGACCGTACCCCTGTCGGCCTCAGCCAGGTAGACCGCATCCGATGCGTCAGTAAATATTGCTGCTATCTCACCCTTGCTGTATACGTAATATCTGTCAAGTACATCCTTGACATTAAGATAGAAATATCTGCTTCCTTCATAGAGGACTTCCTTGGTCGTAAGGACCTTGGGCTTATCGGCCGACTGGCCCACCTTTAGTTCCGTCTGCCAGGTCGTCTCCATTTCCTCGGTGATAAGGCTCCTGAACACATTGTCAGTAGTTTCTCCTGACTCATTGTTCATTATCTGGTCGTCACCGGTCTGGTAGATGATATCGTTTTCCCTGTCGATAACGGACCTCTTAAGGTTCATGATATTGTCCTTAAACTCCACGTCAGTAACATAAATCCCTTCATGGTGGTAGGTCTTAAGTATCTCACCGCTTAAGTTCTGGATATAGATATAGTCCATGGGAAGGACATTTCTTCCGGTGGAATCATGCCTGATATCTGATATCCTGACGCTTCCGTATACGAAATCCTTGTTGAAGAATCCGAGCGGTATGAGTATATGGCCTTCCGATGCCCGGATCTCCACAGGTACCATGGCATTAAGGGACATAAATTTAAGTGTCTTGTATTCATACAGATTATCTGCAGGCTGCCAGCCTATCATGCTGTTATCATAGGATGATACGAATCTTGTCTCATTCAATCCGCTTGCAAGAAGCTCTGCTTTTTTTGTTTCGATATCGATCCTGTATATAGTTCCGTTAAAGAGGATATAGAGGGTTTCGGACTGGTTGACATAACACAGATTTTCGACATCATGCTTCAGAATCTCGTATGATTTTGTATATGGGATAAAGAGGCTCTCTTCTATCGTATTGTATACGCTGTCATAATAATATACGGCTATCCCGGCCTCGCCCTCGTGAAGACCCCTGTTCATGTAACCGTAGACGGAAAAATAAATATTTCCGTCGCTGTCTACATAGAGGATCTTGATATTATGCATCTTATAGGATGTCCTGACATCATCGTTCTGATCATCCCTGAACGAAAATACGCGTGTCAGCGAATTCGTATCACCGTCATAGCTGTACAGGCTCCTCTCCTGAACGAAGCAGAAGACATTGGCGTCGGAATTCTCCTTGTAATCAATTACATCCGACAGGATACCGTGGAATACTTTGCCGTTGCCGACCACTTCATTCCTGTGGTCTATTATCTTATCCATGGTCCGCTCATAATCCATAAGATATATTCGATCTGACCCCCTTGTCAGGTAGAAGTATTCCTCCACATCATACAGCTCATCCTTGGCAGACACGGTATATGACAAAATGATCTCGGCATCCCTGCTGTCGATGTCCAGGATCCTGAGTTCCTTGTCACTCTCGAGCACGGGTTCAAGCTCGCCCCAGGTCAGCTGGTTAAAATTGGAATGAATGTTTACATGGCCGAAACTTGAATTGTCACCGTCGGAATTGGATTCCATGTATCTTCTTATCTCTTCCGCAGCTTTCTTGTCGAAAGTCTTGGATGAAAAATCCTTGACAAAATCAAGCTTCTCAGTCAGATAGAGTTCCGGCTTGTCTATGAACCGGCAATAATATGATGCTATACGTCCGTCTGACAATGACAGCTTTATTACAAGCATATACTCCTGCTCGTCCACAATAAGGTCCTTAACCGGTATGACCGCGGTTATCTCATCATTATTGTATTCGGATGCCGACAAAGTCGCATTCTCAAGGAGCCTTGCCATGTCCATGGTCCTTACTTCATAAGCAACATCCGTAACTACGCTTCCGAAGGTCTTTATCTTAATGGGAATTGTCCTGTCCGCGGACATGGGAGTAATGCTCCCACGCAAATAACTGCCTTCCATTTTACTGACGTATCCATGAAGGCAGTTAATATATTCACCATTTACATTTACATAGATCACGGGCAGTCCGGCCTTCTTCATCTCTGCTGTAAGATCAGTATTGCCCTGATTTATTACCCGCGATGTAATGAGGGCAGATATTACGGATATAACAAAAAGAATACCCAGCCTGATAAATGCCCTAAGAAGCTTTTTTCTCATCTAAAACATCTGATTCTATTTCTTTGCAGCTTCAATACGTGCCACAGACCTCTGAAGTGCAAGCTC
>DPZM01000279.1:3310-5007 GCA_003535955.1 Lachnospiraceae bacterium
GATCTCAACAAAACCGCTCAAAAGCGCTGCCGTCTTAGTCTCGGTATCAGTCTCTCGTATCCTTAATATACCCGGTGCCACAACGCATGTCAGCGGGATATGATTCTTAAGAATACCTATCTCGCCTTCCGTTGTCCTAAGCTCTACCATGATGGCTTCGCCCTCATAGAAGACCCTGTCCGGAGTGATTATCTTTAATGCAAAAGCTCTGTCGTCAGCCATCGGTCACTCCTTATTTATTAGCCTTAACCTTGGCAAGCACGTCATCGATACTTCCCGCACTTAAGAAGTATGATTCGGGAATGTCATCATGTTTACCTTCAAGAATCTCCTTGAAGCCCTGAACCGTATCCTGAATGGAAACGTAACGTCCGGGAAGACCTGTAAACTGGCCTGCTACGAAGAAAGGCTGTGATAAGAACCTCTGGACCTTTCTGGCCCTGGATACCGTAAGCTTATCCTCCTCGGACAACTCGTCCATACCGAGGATCGCGATAATATCCTGAAGTTCCTTATATTTCTGAAGTATCTCCTGAACACCTCTGGCCACACGGTAATGCTCCTCACCGACGATCCTGGGATCAAGGATCCTGGATGTTGACTCAAGAGGATCAACCGCCGGATAAATTCCCAGCTCCACTATCTGACGCGAAAGAACCGTCGTCGCATCAAGGTGGGCAAAGGTTGTAGCCGGTGCCGGGTCCGTAAGGTCATCTGCAGGTACATATACGGCCTGAACCGAAGTAATGGATCCGTTCTTGGTCGATGTGATCCTCTCCTGAAGGGCACCCATCTCGGTCTGCAGTGTGGGCTGATAACCAACGGCAGAGGGCATACGTCCGAGAAGGGCTGAAACCTCCGAACCTGCCTGTGTAAAACGGAAAATATTATCTATGAACAGAAGCACATCCTTGCCGCCCTGATCACGGAAGTATTCAGCCATGGTAAGACCTGAAAGACCAACCCTCATTCTTGCTCCGGGGGGCTCATTCATCTGACCGAACACCATGGTGGTCTTATCGATAACTCCCGATTCAGACATTTCATGGTAAAGGTCATTACCCTCACGGGTTCTCTCTCCAACGCCTGTAAATACCGAATATCCGCCGTGCTCGGTCGCGATGTTTCTGATAAGCTCCTGGATAAGGACTGTCTTACCTACGCCGGCACCACCGAAGAGGCCGATCTTACCACCCTTCTGATAAGGACACAGAAGGTCAACGACCTTGATACCGGTCTCAAGCAGCTCGGCATTTGTAGACTGCTCTACAAAATCAGGTGCCTTCCTGTGGATGGGGAAATACTGAACGTCAGTAGGTGCAGGCTTATTGTCTATCGGCTGACCCAATACGTTAAATATCCTTCCCAGCGTATTCTCACCTACGGGAACCCTGATGGGGGACCCTGTAGCTATTGCATCCATACCGCGTACGAGTCCGTCGGTAGGCCCCATGGCTATACACCTCACGGTATCATCTCCAAGGTGCTGCGCAACCTCAACGGTAAGTTCTGAGTTGTCTCCCTTAGGAACCCTGATGGCTTCATTTATCTCCGGAAGAGAACCGTCGGCAAACTTGATATCAAGAACCGCACCGATAATCTGGGTAATCTTACCTATGTTGTTATCTGCCACTGTTTTTTCTCCTTTTTTTGTATATGAATATAATGTAAGAAGTACTTCGTACTTCTTTTGATAC
>DPZM01000279.1:5084-5428 GCA_003535955.1 Lachnospiraceae bacterium
CATAAGGACTCCACCGCAAGCGGTACCTCTTATGATCACTAACTGCTCAGTGCTTCAGCTCCGCCGATGATCTCGGTAAGCTCCTGAGTGATATGACCCTGACGGGCCCTGTTATACTGAAGCTCCAGTGTTCCTATCATTTCCTCGGCGTTGCTGGTCGCCGAATCCATAGCCTGCATCCTGGCTCCGTTCTCACTGGCGACTGCCTCAATAAGTGCTCCGTAAATAAGGCTCGAGATATACTTGGGAATGATAAGTTCAAGGGCTTCGGTTTCCTCAGGTTCATAATTCATTACAGCCCCCGATCTTTGATCGGGTGAGCCCTCTTCTTCACTTACATCACC
>DPZM01000154.1 GCA_003535955.1 Lachnospiraceae bacterium
AGCCTTCGCATACAATAAGGTTATCTTTCCTTGCGGTACGCGCGTGATTCAGCCCGTACAGGTTGCGACCCTTATCGAAGACCATGGTCTCGGGTGAATTCAGATATTTGGGCTCACCCTGCCCCATGACTCGGCCGCCGAAAGCGATTACCCGGTGGTTAACATCCATGATCGGGAAGATGGCCCTGTTCCAGAACATGTCGGTCATGCCTTCCTTCTCATTCATATAGAAGATACGCATCTCACGAAGGACCCCGTCATCATATCCCTTACTCTTCAGGTAACGATACATCAGGTTCCGTCCGGTGACCGCATATCCCAATCCGAACTTGTTTATTGTTTCATCCGATAAGCCCCTGCCCTTAAAATATTCCATGGCACGCTCACCGGCCTCACTTCTCAACTGATAATAATAGTACTTGCCTGCTTCCTTATAGGCTTCAAGGATCCTTGCCTTAAGGTTGTCCTTCTTACGCTCTTCCTCGGAGTACTCTATCTCAGGCAGAGTCACTCCCGCCCTGTCAGCCAAAAGCTTCAGGGCCTCGGGAAAGGTAAAGTTCTCATACTCCATTATGAAGGTGATCACGTTCCCGCTCTTGCCGCAACCGAAGCAGTGATACATCTGCCTGGCCTGATTGACGGAAAATGAGGCTGACTTTTCATTATGGAAAGGACACAGACCGAAGTGGTTGCTGCCCTTCTTCTGCAATCGGACGTAGGAAGATATCACGTCCACTATATCATTTCTTGACCTTACCTCTTCAACAAGGTTATCAGGATAATACAAATTGTTCGTTCCTCACTGTTCAGTCTTTCCATGAATCCGGCATATATATGTCGTTAAATACTGCTATGGCAAACCTGTCGGACATCGATGATATATAGTCACATACGACCCGCTCCAGGCTGTCGCCCCGTTCCTCCATGAGCTTCTTGTACTCCTCGGGAAGCATGTGATTGTTCTTATAATAATACTCGTACAGGTTCTCAATAAGGCGCTCGGCCTTGACCTCTTCGCCCTTGGCCTTGGGGTTCTGATATACATTCTCGAACATGAACCTCCGAAGGTCCATCATGGCCTGACCTATTTCATCGGACATTTTAATGTCGTCAATATCCTGACTGGTTGTGATTATATCATGGATAAACCTGTCGAGCCTCTTGTTGGTCGTGTCGCCCAGGGTGTTCCTTAACTCCTTGGGGATATCATCCTCGCTTAATATCCTGCCCCTGATGGCATCGTCCATATCATGATGGATATAGGCTATCTTATCTGACAAACGGACGATCCTGCCTTCCAGGGTATTGGGCATCGATGATGTCTGGTGATTAAGGATACCGTCCCTTACTTCCCAGGTAAGGTTCAGTCCCCTGCCTTCCTTCTCCAGCACTTCAACAACCCGCCTGCTCTGTACATTATGCTTAAAACCTGCCGGACATACCCTGTCAAGAGCACGTTCCCCGGCATGGCCGAAGGGTGTATGCCCAAGGTCATGTCCCAGTGCTATCGCCTCAACAAGATCTTCATTAAGTCTAAGCGCCTTGGCAATGGTCCTCGCATTCTGTGAAACCTCCAGGGTATGTGTGAGCCTGGTCCTGTAGTGATCGCCCTCGGGTGTTAAGAAGACCTGCGTCTTATCCTTAAGACGCCTGAATGACTTGGAATGAAGGATCCTGTCCCTGTCCCTCTGGAAAACAGGCCTTATATCGCACTCCTGCTCTAACACATCCCTGCCCATTGTATTCACCGACAGGGTTGCGCACGGTCTTAAGTACTCCTTTTCTCTTTGTTCGAGCATTTCACGTATCGTCATGCGCTGCAATCCCTTTCTGATTTTTGCCCACATCTTTATATATTCGCCGCCATCTCCCATTTTCCTTTTTTTCTTTTTCAAAGTTTTGTGTTGTTTCGCAAAAAGAAGAGGTCAGGTTTGACGGTACCTGACCTCTTCTTTTATGATAAATACTTACGCAATCTTATTAACTGCCTTGGTTAAACGTGAAATCTTCCTTGAAGCAGTGCTCTTATGGTAGATACCCTTGGAAGCAGCCTTGCTGATCTCGGAAATCGCAGCCTTAAGTGCCTCATCGGCAGCCGCTTTATCTCCTGCTTCGATAGCAGCGTATACCTTCTTAACGAAGGTCTTAACCTTACTCTTAGCAGCCTTGTTGCGCTCAGTCTTAGTAGCGATAACAAGAATTCTCTTCTGAGCTGATTTAATATTAGCCATCCTTACACCTCCTTCGCGTAAAATTGACCCCGTATAAACGAATCATGAATGTGCTCACAAAATGACACGGACTTTCATTCGCACACTATAGTATTCTATGTCTTTCGACCTCTTGTGTCAAGCAGAAATCCATATTTTTCAAAATAATATTTTCAACCCTGTTTTTTATCGGTAGCGTTCCATGACTTTACATTGGCCGAAGGTGCACCCTTTCTTCTCTGAAAAGCCGGATCGGCTTGATCATCCGGTATATCCAGCCTCTGAAGCTTCTCGGTAACACTGCCGGGTGTGACCCTCGGGTCATCCTCTACACTAAGCCCCCTTATCCGTTCCGTCACACTTCCCGGCGGCCGGTTCTCAAATGCACTAAGCTCGCTCCCCAGATCGAACAGCTTCTCAGTAGGTGACTTTTCTTTTTTCAGGGACTGCTTCCTGCGTTCCTCTTCTATCCGTTTCTTCTCAGCCTCCTCAGCTTCAAGCCTCAGCTTTTCCTCAGCCTGCCGCTTCTCTAATAGTTCCACCCGCTCTCGTTCCATGTTAAGGACCTGCTCGTGCTTCTTAAGCTCAGCCTCAATGATCTGCTCATCATCAGAAGCGTTCTTATCAGCTGACGCAAAGTCAATCTCATGAGGCAGCTTATCGGTGATACCCTTATGCGGGCTCTCGGGAAGCATTTCTCTTGCATCTTTGGCATTCTTCTGCTTGGGCTTAACGGTATTCTCATATTCCGTATCTGAAACCGATTTCTCGCTGATCTTGCGGACAACCGATTTCTGTTTCTTGATCTTCTTAATCCTGCGAACGCCGTCCTCAGACGATGTGACCATTGTCGTATTGTCCCTCTCGAAGGGATATTCAATGCCCCATGCACTCCTGATCGAATCCATGAGCTGCATCATACGAAGGATCTGCGCATGCGGCATCTCGGGGCACTCTATCTTACCCTCCCTTATGGCCCTCATTACCGACTGTACTTCATATTCATAGCCGGTTATCTGTGTGGGCGCCGTATACTCGGCAACTATCTTACGTTCAAGGTTGAAGACCCTTACCATCTCGTAGTTATTGATGTTCTCTATTTCAATATATCCGTTTGTTCCGTTTATCAGTCCCCGCCTGTCGGTCTGGGCAAGCATTGTGGCATATAATGAAGCCATCTTGCCGTCCCGATAGGTTAACATAATATTCTCCTGGGCATCCACTCCCGAATCAAGCTTGACGCAGTTGGCGGCTATCGAATCAATCCCGTCACCGAAAACCATTGAAGCAAAGTTCAAAACATAAACGCCAAGGTCAAGCAATGCGCCGCCCGCAAGCTCGGGACGGACAAGGCGTGATTTTGTAATGAGCGGATAACCGAGATTGGCCGAAAGTGAAGTGGGATTGCCTATGATCCCCGATTTTAAGACTTTATTGATAAGGCCCCTCATGGGCATGTATCTTGTCCACATGGCTTCGGCAAGCAGGAGTCCCCTCTCCTCAGCCATATAGAGAACTTCCTCGGCCTGTGCGGCATTGGCGCAGAATGCCTTCTCGCAAAGGACGTGTTTACCGTGATTTAAAGACATCTTGATATGGTCATAATGATGCGAATGAGGCGTGGCAATGTAAACCAGCTCGACATAAGGATCGGAAAGCATGTCAGAGTAGGACCCGTAGGCCTTCTCAAACCCGTATTTATCGGCAAACGCTCTGGCTCTGGCAACATCCCGCGATGCTATCGCGTAACACTCGGTGCCCTTAAGCTGCTGAAGTGTCGTAGCCATGGTTCCTGCAATATTTCCTGCCCCGATAATACCTATCTTCATAATCCGTTCCCTTAATTTTTCAGCCTTACCGTGTTGTTGTTTACAGTCATCCCGTCCATGTCGTTTATGAACTGGGAGAACTTGGAGTACTTGTAATTCCTTATATTGAAATTGGTGACTTTCTTTTCGATCTTCTGTTTAAGCTCCGGAAGGCTCATGGTCCTGCCGGGTGCCTGATTCACTATTTCCCTTGCTATCTTCTCGATCTGTTCCCTGGTCACGTCTGATTCTGCCAAATCAACGTAGATCGTCTTGCCCACCTGCTTAAGATGCAGGCTCTTGAAGGACTCAAGGAATTTACTGAGCTTACTGTAACCGTAATTACGCACGTCAAAGTCAGCATGGCGGTTGCTTATCTTATTTCCCAGCTCACCGACTGTCGTATCCTTGTCATTGGCATCATTGTCGGTGATTATCTTAAGGATCGTCTCTTCGATGTCATCCCTTGAGGTATCGCCCTCCTGGGTCTCCTCGGCAGCCAGCACTTCAAGATATTTAAACATTGTGCAGGAAGCCCTGAAGGCTTCGACCGTCTTCTGCTCTCCCATTCCGATGACTAACATCCCGGCTTCTCTTAAGCGTGCGGCCAGCCTCGTAAAGTCGCTGTCCGAGCTTACCAGACAGAAGCCGTCGACCTTACCCGAATACAGGATGTCCATCGCATCGATGATCATTGCGGAATCGGTTGAATTCTTACCCTGGGTGTAGGAATACTGCTGTACCGGGGTTATCGAATTCTTAAGGACCACTTCCTTCCAGCCTGCAGTTGAAGGATTGGTCCAGTCACCGTAGGCCCTCTTGTAGGTTGCAATACCATAGTTGGATATCTCATCCAGTATAAACTTTATGTATCTTATTGATATGTTCTCGGCATCTATAAGGACTGCGAGACGTCTTTCCTGTTCCATGTTCTCCTCAAATAATCTACCTTGACCTTAACATAGCTTCGTAAAACTCATGATTGCTCTTCTTCATCGACACAGGCTTATTGTCCCTGTCAAGGAAGCAGTGGCTTGTGCGCCCAACCGTACACAGTTCGCCTGTTGAATCAAGATATACCTTATACGACACGACCATCTTGATCCCGTTGAACTTCTCCAGTTCAACCACGATCCTTGCGGTATCCCCGAACCTTATCATCTTCTTATATTCGCATTCAACCGTAAGCACCGGCGAAACAATGCCTTCATGCTCAAGCCTTGCATATGCGTAGCCGCGGTCATCCATATAGGCAGTCCTTGCTTCCTCAAACCATCTGATATAGTTCGAGTGATGGATGACTCCCATCTGGTCGCTCTCATAATATTGTGTCTTATGTATGTATGTGTAAGCCATAATTTCCTAAAATGACACATTGGTT
>DPZM01000042.1 GCA_003535955.1 Lachnospiraceae bacterium
CGTTTCCGAAGGGATATATTCCCTTCACCGCAAGGATGATACTGTATATGAGCATGGTCAGGGCAGCCGGGAGCAGGCACATGTACCACCTGTCATCGATCTTAACATCCCCTGAGTTCTTTTTCCTGAATTCGGGTTTTTTAATTTCCGGTAATCTGAACCTTGATTTTTTTGCGTCACCATTCTCTGATCCCGGTGTTTCCGTATTTTCTGAGCTTTTTTTCCTGAATCTGATCTCGGAGAATTTCTTCATATCCTGTAGCCTCCCGTCTCTTAAATGTATGATCACCTGTTTACAAGTTCATTTGCCGGTCTTATTGTAAAATCCGGGTAAATCCCCGACCTTAATTCCTCATCGAAGCTGTACTGCTTAAGATTAGTGAATGGATGTGATCCGTTCAGAACAAGTATAACATCTTTCCGATAAAATAAAAAGTGACACATTGGCCCTGAGCCAATGTGTCACTTAGGAATCACCTATTCCAAATATCAGTCCTTTTTTTCTCCCTTCTTGGGGATCATGGTGAAGCATACTATACATGCAACGATGTATAGTGCAAGCGTTACATAAAGCACTGTCTGATAGCCCTGGGTGTTAACCGAAACCACCGTTCCGTCAGACAGGGTTGCATCCTTAAATTCACCGACATGCTTAACAATATAGGTTGCCATCTGGTTACCGGTAAGTCCGGCCATAGCCCATGCCGATAAGCACATACCGTGAACAGCCGAAATGCTCTTCATACCGAAGTGGTCGGAAAGCAATGTAGGGACATTTGAGAAGCCGCCGCCGTAGCCTGCGTTTACCATGATAAGGAGGGCTACACACAGGAATACTACCTTATTGTCAATTCCGTGGGTAAGTACCACCGCGCCCGTAAATACGATCGACAGGATGAAGATGATCTTATAAATGGTGTTCCTGTCCTTGAACATATCAGCCCATGCAGAGAATCCGAGACGTCCCGCAGCATTGGCGATAGCCGTTACCGAACCCAGTGTCGCGGCAACCGTAAGGCTTAAGCCTATCGAGTTGAAGATCGCCTTCTCCTGTGAAATAAGGGCAAGTCCGCAGGTGATGTTTATGTAAAACATGATCCAGATACCGATAAAGGTCTTGTTGGAGAATGATGTCTTGAAGTTCCTGCCAAGTGTTTCGAAGAATTCCTTAAGGCCGCCGTTCTCGCCGTGAGCCTCTACCCAGTCGGCAGGCTTCTTAAGGAGCATATGGCCTATGAACATCATTACACAGTAGATACATCCCATGATGAAAAACATGTAAGCGGGATTATTGTTAAACTTCGTAAGGAAGAACTGCATTACGGGTGTAGCAATAGCCTTGGCAAGGCCGAAACCCGCAACTGCAAGACCCGTGGCAAGACCCTTCCTGTCCTGGAACCAGAGCATCAGCGTCTTAACCGGGCTTAAATAACCCGTTCCGAGACCGATACCCATGATACATCCGTAGAAGAGAAATACAAGCGGCAGGGACTTAAGCAGGATCGCAAGGCCCGTACCCAGCATACCCACGGTAAAGCAGATGGTTGCTATAAGAGAAGACTTGTGGATATCCTTCTCAACAACATCCCCTAAGAATGCAGCTGACATACCCAGGAAGAAGATAGCAAGTGAGAAAGCCCACTGTACCGCACTTGCGTGTGCCTGGAAGTTCTCGGCACCGTAGATGTACTCACCTATCTCCTTGGAAAATGTACCCCAGCAGTAAACCGTACCTATACTGCAGTGAAGCAGCAGGGCAGGTATTGCGGCGCAGGTCCACTTATTGCCTCCCTTGGCCGAAGTTTTAGAATCACTCATTTTAATTCACTCCTATCATAATATATTACTAATATTTCCAACTAAACTAATATAACATCTAACAATATTTTTAACAATAGGATATGTTAATAATTTAACACAAAATAAAAGACCCCCGCCGTGTTTTTACGCAACAGCGAAGGTCCCTGATATATAAGTTCATCCCTTAAAATCTATATGTTGTCCCATCATTGCTTCTTCCGGAGTAACGACTGAATTCATCTTCTCATTCTGAACATAGTCCCCGACCTTTTGGATGAGTTCTTCCACACTGCCTGCTGATATGGTTTCCGTCTCCTTATCCCATATCTTCCTAAGGCCCTTATCAAGTCCCGGCCTGTAGGTCGTTATCTCATCCTGAGTCATATCCTTAATATCTGTCTTCTTTTCAGGATCTTCGGCCTCATCCTTTTTAAGCCTCTCAGCCTCCCGCTTTTCGGCCTTTTTCTTCTCGGCCCGCTTGGCGGCAGCCTTTTTTACTTCCGCCTTATGTGCTGCCTTCCTGGCCTCCCTGTTCTTCTCTATACGCTCAGCCTGGGCATCCTGCGATTTCTTGACAACAGCAAAGAAGCTTGCGTTACCGCCGTCATTAACCTGGATGCCAAATCCCTTAAAGTCAGCACCCGATGCCATCAGCTGGTCCTTCATCTTACTAAGCTGTGATGATGCTCCTGCAATGACCGATTCATACTTCTCACGGTAGTCCTTGTCGGCTGCCATCTTCTCTATCTTGTCCTCGTCGATAAGGACAACCGGCTTCATGGGATTGGCATACCTTGCGGCCTGTGATTTTGCGTTTTCGATCTGATCCTTGCTCACAAGGATAAAGTCATATCCGCCGAACTTCTTCTTAAGCTCATCGTAATACTTCTTGCCTTCCTCCGAAAGCCCCGGCTCTCCTATCGTTCTCCCGTATTCGTTTTTCTTGCCTGAAACCTGGGTGGATCCACCGATCTGCGCAGCTGCTGTTTCCTGTATTATTGATGTGTTGATCGCCATAGTCATTCCTCCTTTGAATACTTATCGAAATCCCTTTCCGGGTGAGTCAGAAGGCTTATCTTAAGACTCACTGTGGCTATACTTTATATATCGGCACAAATACAGAAAAATAAATATTATCCTGATATGATCACTACTGTTTTATATTGTACAATTATTGAGATAAAGGCATCCTTCAGTGCATTACTGTCTGTTAAAATATTTAATCCCCGAATCCGGCTTGAAATATGTACGGATATATCCGTCCGTAGATACGATCACGAATTCATTGGTTGCCTGAAGATAGTATACATCATCCCCGTCTTCAGCCTCGGTTTTGTGAAGGGCATCGGGATTTTGAACAACTGCGGCCGCCGCCTTCTCATATCCTTGCGCAGAGTCAAACCCCATATCTATCCCATGCTTCTTGTAGTGGTCCGTAAGGTGCTTCCTGCTGCGGAACCTGTAACCCGGAGCCTCAGTTTTACTGTTCTCATGATTCTTTTCTTCCTTGACTGTTGTCTCAGTTCTTATTTCCGACCAATCGACTGCCTGCTGTACAGCTTTACTGCTTTCCGATTCTTCCTGCTGTCCTACATTTGCGCTCTGCTCTTCTTCTACGCTTTCGCTCTGATCTGTTTCTTCCCGTACTTCTATACTTCCGCTCTGCCCTGTTTCTTCCTGTACTTCTGC
>DPZM01000067.1 GCA_003535955.1 Lachnospiraceae bacterium
TCATCAGTGATATCACCTATCTCATTCATTTTAAAGTCAACCGCGATCACGCTTTCACCATCCGATAAAGCCCTGCATATGGTCATTATGGTGTCACCGGTCATCTCATCAACGTAAGGGGCCACATAATTCACTTCTTCATCGGATGTGACCGCGTCAACATACCATGGACGCTCGGTCGGGATATAACCTTCATCGGGGACCCAGCCGGATCCGTCCAAAAACTCGCCGTTTATATAACCGTATATTCCGGTTGTAACCGAATCGGTCTCGGATGCGAAAGCCTCCGATTCACGTTCAAAAAACTCAAGTATCTCGGCATTTGCGGCATCAGTCTTGAGCATATGCTCTACATTATAGGCAACGTACTCCATAGTCTGAAGACCCGTCTTTAAGTAATCCTCATATGCCCCCGCATAACTCTTCACACGGACTTCACCGTCGTATTCGATGTTATCGGCACTGAGCCTGTAAACCATCCTGAAATTGAGCATGATAAGAATCGCCAGAAACAAAGGCAGAAGGAGAAACAGCAGAACATGCTGTATGTGCAGGCTTTTAATAAACCTGTCAAAGGTGATATGATATCTGATTTTATTATCCCTGTTTCCTGAATCCATACACACTTTTGCCGTGTCAAAACCCTCACGGCCCCTCACAAAATACATATCGTTATTATATCATACGTTTTTACAGGTGACAAACCGAATGAAAACGGCCAAAAAAAGAAGACCTGAAGGATCAGGTCTTCTTAAAACATCCCATGTCATAATTAAGCTATCTTAGACTTAGCAAGTTCAGCAAGTGTTGCAAATCCGTCAGCATCATTAACTGCCATCTCGGCAAGCATCTTCCGGTTGATGTCAACCTCAGCAAGCTTAAGTCCGTACATCAGCTTGGAATACGATATCCCGTTCATCCTTGCTGCTGCATTGATACGTGCGATCCACAGCTGCCTGAACTGGCGCTTTCTCTCCTTACGTCCCGCAAATGATGAGGTAAGAGCCCTCATGACTGACTGCTTGGCTACACGATACTGCTTGGAACGCGCTCCCCTGTAGCCCTTAGCGAGCTTAAGTACTCTATTATGCTTCTTCCTGGCGTTTAATCCGCCCTTTATTCTTGCCATTTCTATTTCCTCCTAAATTCTAAATGTTCTATCCAATATTCAATACATTAATTCTTCAAATATACTTTTCAAATACGTCTGACATGCATATTTTCGAATCTCTGCGCTGTATTGAATATTGTTACAGGTAAGGGCAGATCTTCTTCATATTTGCTACATTGGTCTCGTCAGTAATGACTGCCTTCCTTAAGTTCCTCTTGTTCTTGGTCGTCTTCTTGGTCAGGATATGACGCCTGTAAGCCTTGTTCCTCTTAAGCTTTCCCGTTCCGGTAACCTTGAAACGCTTAGCTGCTGATCTGTTTGTCTTGATTTTTGGCATTGTTTCTTCCTCCTAATTAATATTTCTCTATTTTAACTGCGTGGCTTAGCCGCGCTTCTCAGTTAAAAACATAGTCATTGTCCTGCCTTCGACCTTGGGTGCCTTCTCAACCACTGCACAGTCCGAAAGAGCCTCGGCAAAATCATCCAATATATACTTGCTGTTGTTCATGTGAGCCATCTCACGGCCCCTGAAACGGAGTGTAACCTTAACCCTGTCACCCTTCTGAAGGAACTTCCTTGCGGCATTGACCTTGGTATTAAGATCATTGGTATCAATATTGGGTGACATACGGATTTCCTTGATCTCAACAGTGTGCTGCTTCTTACGTGCTTCCTTCTCCTTACGGGTCTGTTCATACTTGAACTTGCCGTAATCCACTATCCTGCATACAGGCGGCTTGGCTGTGGGGGCGATCTTTACAAGATCGAGGCCTGCATCATCAGCAAGCTGCTGGGCTTCCTTCGAAGACATGATCCCTAACTGTTCACCGTCTTCACCGATAACACGTACTTCCCTGTCACGAATCTGTTCGTTGATCATTAAATCGCTAATTGTCGTACCCTCCCTAGATAAATGTCCGTAAAATGAAAATGCAGCTGAATGACAAGCATCCACCTACACATTTAAACCATATAAAATCATATAAATATAATCTTAAGATTTAAACGCCCGGTAACACCTTTAAGTCCCGGGGTGAGGGTGGAAACCCTGCTTGTCTTGCTTTCGCACTAAGATAAATTAACATAATGCAAGGATCGTGTCAAGTGTTAAATCCGGGTTTTGAAGCTGTTTTTATAATAAATTGCAGATTATAGCCTGAAAACTGTGGAAATTATTTTACTCTTATGTTAGAATAGCTGTCAAATGGCAATGACGGAGACCGAAGCTGTTATCACTGTACTCAAGAGAGATGCAGGCGGTGGGATTGCATCGTACAGATACAGCGGACACCACTCCCAAGCTGCATGCGAGAAAGGTTATTAACCATAAGCATGACGGTAGCCCCCGTTACCGGGCATACGAGTGAAAAATCAAGGTGGTACCGTGCTTATAGCACCCTTGGAGTTGCAGGGGTGTTTTTTTGTTTTATATTCAGCAAAAATGCAAAGCATTTTGAGCGTGTCCTGAATATAAAACTCATAAAAATTCAAAAAAGGAGTATAACAATGAAAATTCTCTACAACGACGGACATGTTGATGAATGTCCACAGGAAGAAGTAACCCACGTACTTCGCCACTCTGCCGCCCACATCATGGCTCAGGCGATCCAGAGATTGTACCCGGAGGCTGACTTTGCTTATGGTCCCGCAACCGACAGGGGTTTCTATTATGATGTGGACCTTGGCGATAAGAAGCTTTCGGATGAGGATCTGGCTGCGATCGAAGCCGAGATGAAGAAGATAATCAAGGAGAACCTTCCATTTAAGACCTTCGCCTATAGTCGGGAAGAGGCTGTCAAGTATCTTCATGAGCGTAATGCCGTATATAAGGAAGAGCATGTCGGCGACCTTCCCGAGGATGCAACCATCACCTTTTACCAGCAGGGCGACTATGTTGATATGTGTGTAGGTCCTCACATCACATATACCAAGAACCTTAAGGCCTTTAAGATAACCGGCCAGTCCGGTGCCTACTGGAAGAACGATGCCAGCCGCAAGATGCTCACACGTATAAACGGCGTTGCCTTCCAGACAAAGGAAGAGCTTGAAGAATATGAGAAGCAGGTTGAGGAAGCCAAGGCAAGGGATCACCGCAAGATCGGTAAGGAAATGTCCCTCTTTATGACCGATGACCTTATCGGTAAGGGGCTTCCCATGTTCCTTCCCAAGGGCTATACCCTGTGGAGAGAACTTGAGGATTATATAAGGGATAAGGAGCTTAAGCTCGGTTATCAGCATGTTCTTACTCCCTGCGTAGGTACGGTTGCCCTCTATCAGACCTCCGGCCACTGGGATCATTATAAGGAGAACATGTTCCCGGCAATGGAGGTTGAAGATGAGAGCTTCGTCCTTCGTCCCATGAACTGCCCTCATCATATGATGATATATGCCAATAAACCGCATAGTTACCGTGAACTTCCCATAAGGATAGGTGAGATAGCCCACGACTTCCGTTTCGAGCCCAGCGGTTCCCTTAAGGGTATAGAGCGCGGTCGTCATTTCTGCCAGAATGATGCCCACCTCTTCGTAACTCCTGCCCAGATAAAGGACGAGGTAAGCCGTGTTGTCGATCTTATCTTCGAAGTATATAAGGATTTCGGCATCACCGATTACAGGTGCGTACTCTCATTAAGGGACCCTGCCGACACCAAGAAATACCATCCCGATGATGAGATGTGGAATA
>DPZM01000299.1 GCA_003535955.1 Lachnospiraceae bacterium
TTCCTCTGCCACAGGGACTTCCTCTGCTTCCGGACTTTCTTCTGCTTCCGTTACATCTTCCGTCACGCCCGGCCCTTCATCATAAGCAGATCTCTTGCCAAGTTCAAGCCTCTCTTCGAAGGACAGCTCCTCAGTCCTCTCCTCCATAAGTTTCGAAACAGTAGTCTCTCGCATGCTGTCCATGACCGAATCATCGCGGACCGCATCGGTCGTATCAATGACCTCCTCAGCCACGGGAGCGGCTTCCTCCGTCGTCTTTCCGTAGAAACGTCCCCGCAGCATAGCCAGATATCCTGCAAACTCAGCATTCATCTCGTCAAGATCAGGCTTTCCGTCCATGAACTTGTCTTTAATATATCCGTCAGACATCCACCCGATCATCCTGATGACTTTGTCAAGATCAACATCCTTCGGGAACCTGGTCATGTCGACTTTTTTATATATCGCATTGTAAGCATCCTCTATTCCCTTCTCGGATGCATTTATGGCCTTAAGAGCATCGGGATGCGTTTCATACTTGGCTCCGGTCAGGAACTGCTGCATATAAGGGTAGTTTTTCATGACCCTTGTCTTGCATGCCTCTATCATCCTCTGTATTGCAAAGAAATCCGTCTCCTTCTTATTAACGGCATTTGTAAGCTCCAGCATCATATACTTGACACTGTAATCGTATATGAACTCGTATACACCCGACTTGCTTATGAAATAATGGAAAAGAAGGCCCTTGGATATACCGGCTTCCTTAACGATCACATCGGTGCTCGCCTTCCTGTAACCATTCTCGGCAAACACCTTAAGGGCAGCATTTATTATCGCGTCCTGCTTCTCCTTCTTTACATCGAAAAATTTCGGGTTCATACAGTCCTCCCACACATTTACCGACACATTGGTTCAGAACCGGTGTGTCACTTTTTTGACTGATAAAGTCAAATCTATAATAAGGTTAACATAATTGTTACAATTAAGCAACCGCCGTATCTTGTGTCAATCCGGAGGATATCTCTATATATTGTGGAAACAGTAAAATTAACAAAGGTACCGGAGAACTGTCCCCCGATACCTTTGACTCAGTACAAAATACTCTTTTCTTCATCTGTCAGCTCACCCATCGGTTCGAAGAAGTCATCCGGCGGGTCCATCTCATCGATCCGGCCTGTCACGTATTTCTCCTCGAAGACGTAACGCCGCATGGGCTTGTCAAAGTAAAATCCCTGGATGAGCCTGATATTCATATCCTGTAGAACATTGAGCTGTTCCTGGGTCTCGATACCCTCGACACATATCTTAACATTCAGGGCTTCGGCAAGTTCACCGACCATCCTTACGAAGGCCTGGGCGTATTGATCGACTGCCAGGTCCTTGACGAAGCTCTGGTCGACCTTTATAACGTCAAGCGGGATCTCACGTATATGGGACAGGGACGAATAACCTGTTCCAAAATCATCAAGGGCTATCCTGACGCCCAGCTTCTTGATGCTTCCGAGGATCCTCTTCATCCTCTCCATATCGTTTATCGCAAGACTCTCGGTAACCTCAAGGGTTAAGTTCCTCGGATTTATCCCGGTTTCCTTTATTATCCTCTCAACCGTCTCGACAACGTCATTTTGCAGCAGCTGAACAACCGACAGGTTAACATTGACCTTATAATAAGGATGTCCGTTCTCATTCCAGTGCTTGCAGGCCAGGCAGGCCTCCTTCAGTACGTAATTGCCGATGGGATTTATAAGCCCCAGGTACTCGGCAAGCGGGATAAAGTCACCCGGAGACACGAATCCGAGCTCCGACGAATTCCACCTTATAAGAGCTTCGGCTCCCGTACATATATCGCCCTTTATCGTATCGATTATGGGCTGGTAATAAACTTCAAATTCCTTATAATTATCGGATGTGGCATCCCTCATGGACTTCTCCATGTCAAGACGCCTGTTTGATTCGGAATCCCTGCTGTCACTGTAGTAGGCAGTCCTGTTCTTGCCTGCCCTCTTGGCCTCATACATGGCGATATCGGCCTTCTTGATGACATCCTGAACAGAATCACCCTCATCGGGGAAGGTAACTATACCCATACTTGTCGTACAGTAGTAATCCGCTCCCTTCAGGAACCAGGGCTTGTTGAATACAACCCGTATCTCATCGATGATCTCATCAAACTTTACCATACTTGTATGAGGCACTATTATGATGAACTCATCTCCGCCCATCCTGTAGCAGGAATTCTCAACCCCATCAATCCTTGAGAGGCAATGGGAGATTGCTTTAAGTAAAACATCACCGTACTGGTGACCCAGTCCGTCATTTATATGTTTAAAGTCATCAAGGTCAAGATACAGAAGAGCACCTTTGCTGTTGCTGTTCTTGGCCTCTTCAATATAATGAGCAAGGTCCCGCTCACAGCTCATCCTGTTATAAAGGCCTGTCAGGAAATCGTTGTTGGCCTGCTGTTCTATCTTCTGCTGGTAGAGCTTCTTATCCGTGATATCAACTATCGAGCACAGCAAGACCCTGCGTCCGTCAACCCATCTGATATAAGTAGTATTAAGGTCGTACCACCGCCTTCTGGCTGCATATTCAACCTCATAATACGATGAACCGGCACTGTATCTTAACTCCCTCTCGAAGAGCTTTTCGACCGTACCGTCCTCCATCTCGGTAGTGAAGGAATCCTTAAACATCCTGTTGGCAAAGAGGATCTGACCGGATTCGATATCACGCACATATATGGCCGTTCCTACGTTATCAAGGATGGACTCGAGTGACTTGTAAGAGCTTGCCAGGGAATTCTTCTGTATCCTCTTCTCAAGTATCGACTGGATTATCCTCTCGGCATCTCCGAAGAACTTGATCTCGTCTCGGTCCCACATCCTGCCCTCTATATCGTCAACGAAAACGACATACATGGCCACCTGTCTGTTGGGCTTGCTGGTAAATACCGGCAGGACAACACAGGAAGTAAGGCCGAGCGATGTGAGCCAGTCCCTCTCCTCCTGTTCAAGCCTGGTCTTATAGGATACGACCAGGGGCTTATCGCCCACTATCTTCATATACTTAATAATATCATCCGTATTGGCGATGCCCCGAAGGGGTGTATAGCCTTCCTTAAGGTATTCGCCCAGAACATCGACACCGCTGCCGTTTACATTGGGGCGCAGTACATAAGCATGGGCAATATCCGCGTAATTACCCACATAGCGCACCATCTGCTCACATATTTCTTCAAAGGATTCATCGGAATCAAGAAGTGAAACGATATCCGTCATGACCTCAGACTTGCGAAGGTCATGCAGCATCTGGAGCTCAGCGGACCTTGACCTGACTGATTCTGCCAGGGCGTCCGCCCCGATGTATTTATTGACATATATCTTGGTCGAAACAAGCCTTAAAAAGTCAAGCGAGTCAAGGAAATGCTTCTCGTTAATCTTGTGTTCAACATTGAGCAGGGAATTCTCATCATCGATCCCGTCGATGACCGCCGCGACCACCCAGCACAAAACCGTGGACCCGCCGGCCTTGATAGCGATACCCGCCAGCTTTACATTCGAATAGTCCGTATCCTCTATAAGCTGCTCCTCGGTAGTGGAGTTCATGAGCCGGTTGTATATCTGCCATACCTGGTCGTGGGAAACTACCGCCTTCATGCGCTCAAACATGGCCGGATCACCGGACAGCTGTGTTAACTGATCGCTGTCATTCCCAAGCAAAATAAGATACATGTTGGTAAGATTGGCAAAATAATCCTGCAATCCCTGTATCCATTCCGTATCAATATCAAGCTCACGCTGAAGCTGAGCATAGGTATTGGTTCCCACTTCCGTCATTGTGTCAATTCCTTCTGCATGAAGACAGCAGAACCGTCCCCATGTCTTCGTATATATCAGACTTCCAAAAACTTCTTCTTATTGTATACAATTATTCCCACTGCAGTAGATACCGCCGCGTAGAAAAATCCCAATCCTATTATAAGCGGTATGCTCCTCTCAGGACTCGATGGGTAGGGAATGAGCCTGAAGCACTGGGATATAATGTATGGTCTTACAGCCTTGAAGGGTGCCAAACCCGGAGGATCCTTGGCAAGAAAGAGGATCAGCTGCGGTACGACAAGGGTTACAAGATAAAAACCTGTGTATGCCTTCTTCCTGACCCTGAATCCAAACATGAACATGGTCCCGAAACAAATGCCCGCAAGAAAAAGGGGAAGTGCCAGAAACATCTTATCACAGAAGATCCTTATCGCATCGGCACTCAGGGTCTTATCCTTCATCTGGAACAGAGCCGTAAACGACACCAGGGCAACAAAGCATATGACAAGGAAAATGAAGGCCAGCAGGATCGCTGCCGCCAGCTTGCATAAATAAATCTGTGTCCTGTTTAAACCTGCTGTCAGTCCGTCCTTTATATGAGGATTGGGATAATCGCTTCCAAAGGTCATATGAACGATCATAATGCAGGTAAGATACGGCACTATGAAAGACCAGGCCGCATACTCCATGATGTTGTAGGCGTAGGTTCCCTCATTTGTTCCGTATATGGTCCTGAAGCCGACAACCGCCAGATTACCCAATATACACAGGATGAATATGCCTGCGAAATAGATCCGGGCCGCCTTGCTTAGGATAGCCTTGTCAAGCTCATGAAAAATATATTTACTCATAATTTTCTACGGGTAAGGAATAAGGTCTCCTCCTACTCCTCAACACTGTAATTCGGTGCTTCCTTTGTAATATGTATGTCATGCGGGTGACTCTCCTTAAGGGATGCAGCCGAAATCTTGACAAACCTGCCCTTCTCCTTAAGATCTTCAATTGTGGGACATCCACAGTAGCCCATACCCGAACGCAGGCCTCCGATAAGCTGGAAGACCGTATCCTCTACAAGTCCCTTGTAGGCTACACGTCCTTCAACACCCTCAGGCACAAGCTTCTTGGCATCGGACTGGAAGTAACGGTCCTTGCTGCCGTTCTCCATTGCGGAAATGGAACCCATGCCGCGGTATACCTTGTACTTCCTGCCCTGGAAGAGCTCGAAGGTTCCGGGTGACTCGTCGCATCCGGCAAAGATCGATCCCATCATACATACATTGGCTCCTGCCGCAATGGCCTTGGTCATATCACCCGAGTACTTGATGCCGCCGTCAGCTATAATGGGTATCCCATATTCCCTGGCAACAGCATAGCAGTCCATAACTGCGCTTATCTGAGGAACACCGATACCTGCAACGATACGGGTCGTACATATGGAGCCGGGACCTATACCCACCTTAACCGCGTCAACACCGGCTTCAATAAGGGCCCTGGTACCCTCACCGGTTGCAACGTTACCGCCTATAAGCTGAAGGTCAGGGTAAGCTTCCTTGATCATCCTGGCGCATTTAAGTACGTTCTCGGAATGGCCGTGGGCAGAATCAAGCACCACGCAGTCAACCTTGGCCTTAACAAGGGCTTCCACCCTGTCAAGTACATTGGCCGTAATGCCGACACCTGCTCCGCACAGAAGCCTTCCCTGCTCATCCTTGGCGGATAAGGGGTACTTTATCTGCTTCTCTATATCCTTGATCGTAATGAGTCCCTTTAAGTTAAAGTCCTTATCTACCAGAGGAAGCTTCTCCTTACGGGCCTTCGCCAGTATCTGCTTGGCTTCGTCAAGGGTGATCCCCTCGGGCGCTGTGATAAGGCCTTCGCTTGTCATGCATTCTTTTATCTTCTTGGTGAAATCGGTTTCGAATTTAAGATCACGGTTGGTGATGATGCCGACCAGCTTGCGTCCCTCCGTGATGGGCACGCCCGAGATCCTGAACTTGGCCATCAGGTCATCGGCATCCTTAAGTGTATGTTCAGGTGATAGTGAAAATGGATCGGTGATTACTCCGTTCTCGGAACGTTTGACCTTATCTACCTCATCGGCCTGTTCCTCGATAGACATGTTTTTATGGATGATACCGATGCCTCCCTGTCTGGCCATGGCGATCGCCATCCTGTGTTCGGTTACGGTGTCCATTCCCGCACTCATCATGGGAATGTTAAGCTTGATCTTCTTCGTTAAATACGTTGAAACATCCACCTGATTTCCTATTACATTCGAATATCCCGGAATCAGCAGGACATCATCAAATGTAATACCTTCCGAAACGATCTGACCCATCTATCTCTACCTCCTTCTTTATAAGTTTTATGTATATTATATCTAGTGTATTAAACGTTTAACCTCTTGTCAACAGCAAAACCGACCAAAAAAATTCCCTGGCCGGCCTGTCCTTTTTTACACATGCAAGATCACATTCAATATTCGATCACTTTTCGCGGATATACGCTCTTTACAGCCTTTAACATCTCCTCATTCGGCTCGATCCCGACAAGCTCCTCACCATCCTTGCCGGTGTATACAATGACCCAGACCTTGGCGCCGTCAGCACCTGATGAATAATCGCTCACCTTAACATTCCTGCTCTTGTAGGAGTCAAGCTCGTGGGAATTTATCGGACACATCTTCTCCATCTTGTTAAGCTCCAGAGTCCTTACCCTCTTCCTCTTCTGCTTGCTCATGATCTTATCTATCGATATCTCCCTGTCAAGATAGAGGTATTCATACTCAAGGTCAAAGCCCGGTACGACAAACCAGGCAAGAAGGCCGAATATCACAAGGGGCACAAGGAATATGATGTAGCCCATCAGGGTACTTAATCCGGATATCACGGCAAGTATGTATATCACATATTTCAGGACGCCCTTTAAGGGGGAACTCTTCCTTGCCACCATGCATTCTACGTATGTGTCGTTCATAATGTATCTCCTTCATGTTTATTTCTGTAGTTTAACATACTTCTATGTAAATTACTATTGTCCTAAAGTTTTGCTGCGCGTCATACGAATTTGTCCGAACCATCGTAGCACCTCCTAAGTACATAGGCAGCCTGCCGGTGAAAGTCAACATATCCTACCGTATAACATACGATTCCAGTGTCTTGTCGAGCACCGTATCGTATGCGAAGACCGCTACCCCGTCAAGGGGCATCTCATAGGTACTGTATTCCGTTATCTTCTGATAGCCCATCTGCCCGTTCAGTTTGACGAAGGTCTGCATATATCCGTTCTCATCCGTAGTCCTGTAGAAGAGGAGCCTTCGGTTCCCGTCCGAGATCGCCGCCTTGAAATCATATTCGTTTGATGAGTAGATGCATTGTCCGCCATGAAGGATAAAGGCACCCACGTCGGTAAGCTTATCCGGCGATAGTCCCAGGGCTTCAAGGTACTGTACCAGGGAATCATCGGCAAGACCTTCATAGGCGGGCGGCACAGACATAAAGACCACATAGTTTTCGTTATTAAGAAGATCCAGATACTTGCCGCTTACTCCTCCCAAAGCTGCCATATTTACTTCAAATCTTACGGTATCCTGTCTCTGGTAAAGGGCATCCGCATCCCATGACTTGTACTTCGGATCACCCCGGTGATCGGCAAGATCGTAGTCTTTCTTAAGATAGCTCCCGAGAACCCTTGTGAACTTCTCGTTCCCCGACCTGTTAAGATGCAGGACCTCGGCAAGATCTGTCGTAAAGTCAAGCCCCATCTCATCATACATAAGGTTAAAATCAAGATACGGCACACCGTACTCATCCGCGATGTCAAATATCGTATTGTACTTTGCCTGTTCCTCAGCCGTGACCACATAGGGTGAAGATATAAAGAGAAGAGGGATGTCCGTACCCTGAACATACTCTATTATCTTTCTTAAGTATTCCTCCTCTTTCTCCGACAATTCTCCCCTTTCGGTCACACCCGACACATCAGGCCGCTCGAAGGGCACGGTTGTTTCCCTGGGGTCAAATCCTTTATAGTTAACGGAGTTATTGTAGTCGGTAAAATCAAGCTCAGACAGCTCCGAATACTTCCCGTGAGTTGAATTGAGCGGTATCAGAAGGCGCTTGAAGGAATCCTTAAGGGCGCTTATCTTAATGGCATCATAACGGTTGCGGTTTCGTCTTATCCCATAGGTATTTGTGATAAGCCAGTTCTCCGGCTGGAAATCGATCGGCCGGATCCCGGGTGTGGTTATATCAAGAACGATGACCTTAGGATGCTGGGTCTTTAACGCTTCCCTGATATAGTACAGGGAATTCCAGAAGGGCTGCTCGGCCCCGGCAAGATCATAACCCGGGATCCCGTACTCATCCCAGAGCACGCCCGTATTTACGTGGCAGAAAATATGCGAGCTTCCGACAAAAAGTGCATCGACAGTACCGGCCGGCTGCTTATAGAATGACTCTATCTGATCAACGCCGTCCTCGGATTTTATAAGAAGGATCCTGTCAAGCGCAAAATAGGTGATCACCAGTACCGCAAGGATCACGAAAAGCCGCACAATATTAAGTTTGTTGATTTTTACTTTTCCCATATTTCCCCAAACTGTCACATTTGCCAACACTTGGTTCAAAACCGATGTGTCACTTTAGAAACGGCCGTAGATAAAGTCAGCCGCGTTAAATTCCGATCCGTAGTATCCCCAGGTTATTACCATCACGAAGAGAACCGTAAAGAGAATAAGCCTGAAGAGATAATTCTGCTTCCTTATAAGCTTTCTGGCTCCCTCCATCTGAGGACAGGGCTCCCCGCCCGTTCCTTGTGCCACTCCTCCGTATCTGTGCTCAATCATGGAAACGACAAGAAGCATGAGCATCGATAACAAAAGGATGTGGAATTCCGATTCATTAAGTCCCAGCCCGTAGAGGGATCTATCAAAGAATACCCAGGGGTTGAATATTGAAAAGGCATTCGCCCACATCTTAAAACCGGTGCTTAATGTATCTGCCCTGAAGAAGGACAGGCCGAAGATAAAGAGGAAGAAGGTACGTATCCTCTGAAAAAGCGTAAATGACCAGGCATCCGTATTAACATGCAGGATTTTCACCATCCAGCGGAATATTGGTTGACATAACTCCGAGGCTATTATCACAAGTCCCATGTAAATCCCGACACCGAAGATGTAATTAAAGCCTCCGCCGTGCCAGAGTCCTATCAGGAACCAGGATATAAGAAGACCCAGGAACTGGGGTATGTTGCACTTCTTCTCGTAACCCTTGCCAAGCTTCTTCTTACAGAACTTACGAAGGCTGCGGAAGGCTTCCGTCTGCTGTACGGCATAGAAAACGTATGACTTTAAAAAGCCTCCGAGAGTTATGTGCCAGCGCCGCCAGAATTCAGCCAAAGACGTGGAATAAAAGGGCGTATTAAAGTTCTCGGGAAGATTGACCGAAAGGATCTGAGAGAAACCGAGAACGATATCCATAAGTCCGGAAAAATCAGCATAGAGCTGGAAGGCAAAGCAGGCCGCTCCAAATACTATATAAAAGCCCGGATAAACCTCATAAGAGTTATATATCTCGTTTACCATGACCGCAAGCCGTTCCGAGATGACAAGCTTCTTGAATATTCCCCACAGGACCCTCTGCGCGCCTGATAAGAAGCGTTCAAAATCAAACGCATGCCGCTCACCCCACAAGGAACCCTCCATCTGCTCATACTGGACGATGGGACCTGAAGTCATCTGCGGAAAGTATGAAGCGAAAAGAGCAAACTTACCCGGATTCTTCTGAACATCTATCCTGCCCCAGTAAACATCCGTCATATATCCCATCACGATAAGGGAAAAATACGATATCCTGGGAGGGCACAGATCGGCAATCCTTCCTATAACAAGATAGGCACGCTCTTCATTTTGCACATGCTCAAACAATCCGCTCATCCATTTCCATAACTCATAGAAAAATTCCGTATATTTCATACCCATGAGCATCAGAACGTCAAGAATAAGAATCGCGCGGAATGTCCCCTTCGCATGGGGCTTACCGTCGGTGATATTAAGCGATGCAAGATAGTTTGCAAGAAGAAACGCAATGAAAATAACGCACTGGATGATACTCGCATTTTCATAATAGAAGAAGGCCCCCGCGATCAGGAGCCAGACCCATTGCAGCTTCCCCGGGAGGAGATAGTATATTATCATAACTCCCAGGAAGAAGATTATAAATTCAAGAGATATCAACGACATATATAAACCTCAGTCAACTCCTGTGATCATAGACAGGAACTTAAGTGCGTTTTCCACCCTTTGCGACCTTGCGGCTATCGCAAACACAGGCCGCTTGTCCGATGCCTTCACCGAATTAAATACACCGCCTTCAAGGGATCCCAAGTACTTGGATCCATCCAGGTAAACACCTGCCAGATACGTACCCTCCGGCTGCATATCCCCCTTCTCATCTTCCTCATAAACAGTCGTATAATACATTTCGAAGCCGGCATCCTCAAGCTCCTTAATGCGTTCATCGTCAAATACCTCCTTAAGGTCCATAAAGGCTTCCATTTTGCCGTACTGATCCATTATTGAGTCGGGACCCATGACGACATCCAGCTCGCCGGCCGAAAAGAGGGCCATGACCTTCTGGGAATTGGCCATAGTCATCTGGTCGAACTTCTCTTCATCGATATAGATCGAAGTATCTACCGCTATATTGTATGTTTTTGTATCAACGCCTGCATATTTAACATAATCATTAAGAAGATAATTATCAGCCGAGTAAGCGATGTCCGAATTGATGACTATGGCATCCAGAAAATAGGGTCTTTTGTTGATCCGATAATCCCTTGTGAACGTTACGATAAATATGATCGCCGCTATCACACCGATAATGGGTATCTTATAATACTCCCATATATATTCGGCCTTCTTCTTCGGCGGCATATCCTTAAGCTTTATGCTCTCCTGCTTTATTTCGTCTTTGATCGCCATTTTACAAGAACTCCCTGATCTGTTCCTTCATGCACGGCTCGATATCGACCTTGTTAAGATAGGCTGCATACCAGTCAATAAGCTTCTGCATGGCAATACTTATATTCCATTTGGGCTTCCACCCGAAGGTTTCCTTAAGCTTCGTACAATCAAGCCTTAAGTATCCTGCCTCATGAGGCCCGCCGTCATGTTTATTTATCCACACAGGCTCATTGCCTGTTTTCTCAAGCCACATTTTACAGAACATATCGGTAAGTGCGCCCGTGTTAAGACAGTCGGTCTCATCGGGACCAACATTATAAGCCCCTGCAAGTCCCGGATCATCGTACTGCCTCATGGCTATCATCAGATATACGGAAACAGGCTCAAGCACATGCTGGTAAGGCCTTATGGAATAAGGGTTACGCACAATGATATCTTCACACTCATCCACCGCCCTTATACAGTCGGGGATTATACGGTCCTTGGCAAAGTCACCCCCGCCTATCACATTTCCCGCCCTCACGGTTGATACCGCAATATTTCTGTCCTTTAAAAAGGACCTTATATAACTTGAAGTCACAAGCTCAGAGCATGATTTTGAATTGGAATAAGGATCGTAGCCGTCAAGCTCCTCATCCTCCTTAAATCCTGCAGTTCTTGAGGCACCATCCTCGTCATCATTGCGATAGACCTTGTCAGTCGTCACATTTATGACCGACTTTACCGTATCACTTAAGCGGCAGCATTCAAGTACGTTAACCGTTCCCATAACATTTACATCATAGGTATACACAGGTTCCTCATAAGATGTGCGTACTATAGGCTGGGCCGCCATATGAATGACTATCTCGGGACGGGCCAGATCGAAGGTCCTCTTAAGGCCCTCCAGATCACGGACATCGCCGATCACATGTCTCTCCATCCGTTCTCCGAGCTTACATATGTCAAAAAGGTCCGGATATGTGGGAGGCTCAAGGGCATAGCCGGTGACTTTGGCGCCCGCCTCAAGAAGCATGCGAGTCATCCATGCCCCCTTAAATCCTGTATGGCCTGTTATCAGGACCCTCTTGTCCTTATAAAATTCCGATATATTCATCTTGTATTCCTCACTATATAGATTTGCGCCAGACTCAAAATGCTTCGCATTTTTAAATTTATATGCAGGCGCAAATCTGTGTTGACATATATCCGATCATCTCATCCGTCATTCCCGGATATACCCCGATCCAGAAGGAATCATTCATTATCCTGTCGGTGTTATCAAGAGAGCCCACGACCCTGTAACCGCTTCCCGAAGCTCTCATCTCATCAAAGCACGGGTGTTTTATGAGGTTGCCCGAGAATAGCATCCTTGTCTGGATCCCGTCTGCCTCAAGCTTACGCACAATATCGTTACGGCTTACGCCTTCCTGGCAGGTCATAAGGAAACCAAACCAGCTTGGGATAGAATTCCCGGCAGCTTCGGGAAGAATAAGCTTATCCTGCGCTCCTCCCTTTATCAGAAGGTCCTTAAGCAGGTCAAAGTTGTGCCTTCTGCGCTTTACAAATCCCGGGAACTTCTTAAGCTGGGCACAGCCTATTGCCGCCTGCATGTCCGTTGCCTTAAGGTTGTATCCGAAATGCGAATATACATACTTATGATCATAGCCCTTCGGCAGTTCACCGTACTGACCGTCAAAGCGGTGGCCGCACAGGTTATCATGTCCCGACGGGCATACACAGTCACGGCCCCAGTCACGAAAGGACCTTATGCATTTATTGAGCAGGGGATCATTCGTGTATACGGCTCCTCCCTCACCCATTGTCATATGGTGGGGCGGATAGAAGCTTGATGTGCCGATATCACCTACTGTTCCCGTAAAATACTCCATACCGTCCAGGATATATTTTGATCCCAGGGCATCACAGTTATCCTCTATAAGCCAGAGCTTATGGCGGTCACAGAAGTCCTTGACCGCCTTCAGATCGAAGGGATTACCGAGGGTATGGGCAAGCATTACAGCCTTGCATTTACCGGAATAAGCTTCTTCAAGCTTAGTGACGTCTATATTGTACTGGCCGATCGTAACATCAACAAAGACGGGAACGGCCCCATACTGGATCATAGGGGTTACCGTGGTCGGAAAGCCTGCCGCCACCGTAATGACCTCATCCCCCCTCTTCACCTGCCTGTCCCCAAGGAGCGGGGATGTAAGGGCCATAAATGCGATGAGGTTGGCCGACGAACCCGAATTGACCAGTGAACAGTATTTTATGCCGAGGTATTTTGCGAGTGACTGTTCAAATTCATCGGTATAACGGCCGGAAGTAAGCCAGAATTCGAGGGAAGAATCAACAAGGTTCATCATTTCCTCCCTGTCGTAAACCCTGGAAGCATAGGGTATCCGCTGCCCTTCCATAAAAGCCGTATCCCTCTTATGGAATTTATCGCAGTACTCACCGACCATCTCAAGGATCCGGTCTCTTGCTTCCTGCTCATTCATATTCTCAAACATACAACTCTCCCATTTGTCACATTTACTGACACATCGGTTCAGAACCAATGTGTCACTTTTTCTTTTTGATGCCGGCGAATGCGATTATAACGCCCAGCGCGCAGACGGCAGTTCCGACGATGAGCATGGGCTTAACTCCCATTTTATCAAGAATACGTCCGCTCACAAGGTTAGAAAAAACACCCCCTATGGTTATCGCGCTCGTGATATAGGCCTGTCCCTTGACCTGGTCAAGGTCTTCCATTGTCTCATTAACATAGTAAGCTGCAGCCGGCACGAAAACGGCATAGGCAAAGAGCTGGAAGGACTGGCTTAAATACATTGCCGACATATTGACTGCAAATATAAGGATCGCGATCTTAACAAGAAATCCCGTTCCCGAAAGCAGAAGAAGGCTGCCTGCCTTTATCTTCTTTAGTACAAATCCTATAAGAGCCATTACCGGAAGTTCCAGGATGGCCTGCAGGAAATTGCAGTAACCAAGCTCCTTCTCCCCGCCGCCAAGGCTCCTTATTA
>DPZM01000089.1 GCA_003535955.1 Lachnospiraceae bacterium
GCTCATCCATTATCTTCTGAGCCCTTTCCGTATATGCCTTACGGTCTATGGTCCCGAACTTGGTAAGAGGTTCCCTTCCTATGAAGAGATTCTCGGCAACCGATAAGTTGGGACATAAGTTTACTTCCTGGTATACGGTTGAGATCCCTACCTCTTGTGCATCCTTGGTGGAATGATTGCGTACAGGTTCCGCAATACCGTCCACGTGGATCTCACCCTCTTCAAAATCATTTATACCGGTAAGACACTTTATCAGTGTTGATTTTCCCGCTCCGTTCTCGCCCATTAATGCATGAATCTCTCCCTTTCTTAGGGTAAAGTCAACATGGTCGAGTGCAACTACGCCGGGAAAGGTCATTGAAATCTGTCTCGCAGTCAGAACTACATTATCTTCCACGATCGCTTCCTCCGTTATTTGTCATAAGGGGTACCGCTTGCGGTGGATTCCTTATGACTGTCCTATTCCATAATCCTTTTCTTACTGTTCTTTGTTAAAAAGGGGAGGGAGTAAGAAACTCCCTCCCCATATGTTACATAATATTTTTGTTGATAAGTGTATTTTAGTACTGAGCTTCGATAACAGCGTCTGTTACTTCTGTCATGGTCTGAGCGTTTCCGTCAACCGAGAAGTCTACGATCTGATCCTTAAGTGCATACCAGTTATCGGGAACAAGGATTTCCTTCTCGGGAGTTCCGCCTGACTGAAGGGTCTGGATAACCTTCTCAACAGTGGGAGCTGCAAGAGGATTACACTCGAAGTCAGCTGTGATCTTGCCGGCCTGAACTTCCTTAAGACCTGCTGTACAAGCATCGTAAGAGATAAGGATCACATCGTTGCCGGGACCATACTTAACGCCTGCGTTGTCCATAGCTGTCATAGCACCGAATGCCTCGTTATCGTTCTCACATATTACTACGTTGAACTTGCCTGCGTATGACTTACAGAATGACTCCATAACTTCCTGTCCGCCTGCCTCGGTGAAGTCACCGGTCTGAGCATCAAGCTCGTTCCAACCTTCAGCCTTAGCGATCTCTCTGAAGCCGTCGGTACGTCCGATCTGAGCTGATGAACCTGTGGTACCCTGGATGATGAGGTAGTTGATCTCGCTGATGCCCTGCTTAGCTGCGTAAGCCTTGAGCCACTCGCCTGCTGCCTTACCTTCTGTAAGGAAGTCAGAACCAACCCATGATACATACTTGTCAGAGTCATCAATTGTACGGTCGATAACGATTACAGGGATACCTGCGTCTTCACACTCGGTAAGAACCGTATCCCAACCTGTTGCTACGATAGGGTCGATGATGATGTAATCAACATCCTGCTCGATGAAAGATCTTACTGCTTCAAGCTGTGCTGCTGAATCATTGTCACAGTCTACAAAGCTTAAGTTGTAACCGTTAGCCTCTGAGAAAACGTCCTGACATGACTTTGTTGAAGCTGTACGCCAATCTGACTCATGTCCAACCTGTGCGAAACCTACGTTGATAAGCTCGCCTGAAGCTGCCTCTTCTGCGGGTGCTTCTTCTTCTGCAGGTGCTTCTTCCTCAGCCGGAGCCTCTTCCTCAGCCGGAGCTTCTTCCTCAGCGGGAGCTTCTGCTGCAGGTGCTGCCTCTGCTGCGGGAGCAGGTGCTGCTGCCTGGCCGCCGCAAGCTGCGAGTGCCAGTGCCATTGTTGATGCAAGAATTAATGCCAATGCTTTCTTTTTCATAACTCTCTCTCCTATAAATTTGATTACACAAAGGCCTATTCCTTTGATGATTACATCTTATGACGGCTTTTATGAATAATAAATGAAGAAAAATCAGCAGATGTTATTTTTTTTTATCAATTGTGAATAAAAAGTTAACTTTCTTACTCTTTTGTATGAATATTTTAAGAAGAGTCATTTTGAACCAAGTGAAGAATCTTCAAGACAGTGGAAGAAGAATGGTGACCGTGGTACCCTCCCCGTAAACAGAATCGATATGGATACCGTATCTTGTTCCGAACATGAGCTTAATACGTTCATTAACATTGGAGAGGCCGAAGACATCACCCTTATCCTCCGCATTTTTGAACAGATCCGGATCGTTCATCTTCTCGCTTACCTTCTCAAGCCTGTCCTGTGTCATTCCCATACCGTTATCTTCTATATATATGTAGATACAGTTATTTTCGGACTTTCCCGTAATGGTTATCCTGCCCCTTCCTCTCTTATTCTTAATACCGTGATAGAGAGCATTCTCAACAAGGGGTTGAAGGGTTATCTTGGGAACCGGTGAATCATATACCTCCTGCGGAACATCGATGGAATAATCAAGTATATCCTGATATCTTACCTGCTGGATCTCAAGATAACTCCTGACATGATCCAGTTCATCCTTTATGGTCACCCGATCTTTACCCTGTCCCAGGCTGGTCCTGAAAAACTTCGACAGGCTTCCCACCATGCTCACAACACGGGCCTGGTCACCGGCTTCCGCCAGCCACACGATCGTGTCAAGGGTGTTATAAAGGAAGTGAGGATTTATCTGACTCTGTAGCAGCTCAAGCTCAGCTCTTCTTAAGCTCTCCTGCTCGGTCCTTACCTGGTCGAGCAGGCGGCTTATACGGTCTATCATCTCATTAAAGGATTCACTTAAGACAGCTATCTCCGATGACCCGGTATCTATACCCGCACGGACAGAAAGGTCGCCACGTGCAACCTTTTCGGTAGCCTTTGACAGTTCCCTCACGGGTCTTGTTATGGACTGGGATATATAATAGGAAATAAAAACCACCAAAAGACCCACTGCGATGGCCGCAATGATGATGTACGTAAACATCGAAGTGTAAAACTCATTGATCTGAGTCCTTGCCTCTCTCAGATCCTGGAGCTCATAATATATGAACTGGAGTATGGTCTCTCGCACAAGGTAGGTAACTATCTGTACGTCGTTTTCCCATATCTCTATATTTTCTTCGTATTTATCTCCATCCTTTAAGTTCTGTTCAATACGGGACGCATAGGTATTAAGATTCCTTAAGTATTTTCTTGCATCATCAAGCCTTGCCGCATTTTCGGGATTTATGTTCTCGCTCTCCGAAAGCTCATCAACAACTGCCGTTGCCTCCGTAAGCATTTTGTCAAGATCAGACTCGGCAAATGATTTTGATTCAACGATCACAAGATATATCTCGT
>DPZM01000189.1:0-1045 GCA_003535955.1 Lachnospiraceae bacterium
GGGGAATACCTCCGCCCATTGCTGCTCTGGCCGCCGCGGGAACATTATTGTTATTTAGAAGGAACTCTATCGATTTCTGTATATTAACGAGCAGCAGCTGCAGAGGCTTCTTATTATCAGATGTAATGTACATAAGGGCATTCTGCCAGTCATTCCAGTAAGCCGTTGCCATCATGAAACCTACAGCTGCGAGCGAAGGCTTAAGAAGAGGAAGAGTTATCTGGAAGAAGGTCCTGTACTCTCCCGCGCCGTCGATCTTGGCTGCTTCCATAAGCTCACTGGGAATGGAGTTAACGATATAAGTCCTGAGTATTATGACGTTCATCGTAGTTACCATGAGCGGAAGGATAAGGAGCGCGAATGAATCCTTAAGCTTGTAATATGAAGTAAACACGATATATCCCGCAAGCTGACCTCCGTTAAAGAGCATGGGTATAAGAAGATAGATCGATAAGAACTTCGACAGCCTGAAGTCCGGCCTGCTTATCGAATAAGCGAACATACTCATTATAAGAAGTCCCAACAGGGTACCGGTCACGGTTATGCCTATAGTAACTGCATATGAACGTGCCAGCTGTGATCCGTATCTTAATACCGTATTCATACCAGCCATGGACCACTTCTCGGGAACAAATGCGAACCCGTTCTTATTTATCGCCTGCTCATCCGTAAAGGCTGATATAAATACCAGGATTACCGGAAGCGCACAGAAAAGCGTATACAGGAGCAGGAAAAATCCTAAAATATACTGTCCCAAGCCCTTTTTCTCTCTTCTTGAGGGAGCCAGATCAAGGTTTCCTTTTTTTGCCATCTTCTCGTCCCTCCCTTCCTAGAATAATGCGTTCTCAGGCTCGATCTTACGAACCATTCCGTTAGCAAAGAGCATCAGCAGCAGGCCGACAACCGACTGGAAGAAGGACGTCGCCGCAGTAAATCCGAAATTGGAGTTCTTAAATATCGCGTTAAGAACATAAGAGTCAATAACCTGGGTCGTATCGTAGAGCTGGCCGCTGTTCCTTGTTACCTGGTAGAAAAGACCCGTATC
>DPZM01000189.1:1204-4738 GCA_003535955.1 Lachnospiraceae bacterium
TCGATCTCGGCCGCTTCATAAAGAGCCGTATCAACACCTGCAAGCACCGACATGTAAAGAACCGAGCCGTAACCAACCGAGTTCCACATCTTAACTATCGTAAGTATCGTCGGCCAAAGTTCCTTCCTCGTGTAGAACCTGATACCCATATTGAAGGTATGATTGAGGATACCTGTATCGGTACTTATGAAAGCATATACTATAAACTGAACTGCTGCGTATGAAATGAAGACCGGTATGATCATGATCGTCTGCATAACCTTGGCCGTCTTCTTGAACACGAACTGGTCAATAGCGATTGCAAGTACTACATTAAGAAATGTTCCTATAGCGGTGAAGATCACATAATACATTACCGTATTCTTGGTCATGTTTATAAATATCTTCTTGGATGCAATAAGGAACTTAAAGTTATCGATTCCGCACCAGGGACTCTTCCATATACCGAGGGTAAAATCATAGTTCTTAAAAGCCATTACAAGACCTGCCATGGGCACATACATGATAAAGAACAGTACCAGAAATACCGGCAGTGCCATTACCACATGAGCTCTGTGTTTCCATGTGTTGTTCAAGAAATCCTTCATACCAGTTTCTCCTTATCTTTTTTTAAACGTTTTACTTAAACGTTTACGCAAGTACATTCTATAACACTTTTTCTAATTATGCAATATCTCATAGGATTATTTTGTGCATTATTTATGTTTTTGGTCATTCTAAACATATTTTAATGCGAATTATGTTGCAATTTGCCCATGTTGTGATGCTTTTTTACTTAAACGATATAAGTTTAGTAAATGAACTTTGCTTCTATAATTTAAATAAGGTTCCTATGATCCCGCGGCCGAGGGATGCTCCCACATTACCTCCGACCTTCTTTCCAAGGCTGCCTCCCACAGTCTTTCCAAGGACATTTCCAAACTCACGGCCGACCGTACCTGCAGCTGAGCTCGCAACCCCCTTGGCTGCATTCCTGACCGCATTCTTTTTGGCGGCCTCCTCCCTTTCGGCTTTCTTCTTAGCGGCCTCCTCGGCCTTTGCCTTTGCGGCCGCCTCTCTGGCGGCTTCTCTCTCAGCCGCCCTTCTTGCAGCCGCTTCTTCCTTCTCCTGCTGCCTTCTAGCAGCTTCTTCCTCTTTTAATTTCTGCTTCTGTGCAGCCTCTTCTTCCCTTATCCTGGCTTTTTCCTCTTCAGCCCTTATAAGCTCCTCTTCCAGTTCGGCTCTCATCCTTTCGAGGAATTCGTAGGCCGAATCACGGTCCACGCTATCCCTGTATATTGCATTAAGATAACAGGTTTCGATCTCGCCCCTTCTTACTTCATCATCAATTGCTCCCATCTTACTCCGGGGAGGCAGGATGCTTACCTTTTCAACTATGGTGGGGATACCCTCTTCATCAAGAACGGATACCAGGGCCTTCCCTATACCAAGCTGTGTCAGTTCTTCATAAGTGTCAAAATCAGGATTGGCGCGGAATGACATTGCCGCTGCCTTCGCCGCCTTCTGCTCCGCAGGCGTATATGCATGAAGGGCATGCTGTATCTTGTTTCCAAGCTGTGCCAGAACAGGATCCGGAATGTCCCTTGGACTCTGAGTGATAAAGAAGATGCCGACGCCCTTGCTCCTTATAAGCTTTATTACCTGCTCAATCTTATCCATCAGAGCCTTCGATGCAGAATCAAACAGAAGATGGGCTTCATCAAAGAAAAATACCATTCTGGGTTTCTCCAGGTCTCCCGCTTCCGGAAGCGTTTCATAGAGTTCGGAAAGCATCCACAGAAGGAAGGTGGAATACATTGCCGGATTACCTATTAATTCCCGGCAGTCAAGAAGCTGGATGATACCCCTTCCGTCCGGGCTGACGGTAAGCCAGTCCTTAATATTAAGTGCGGGTTCTCCGAAAAACCTGTCCGCTCCCTGGGCTTCGAGTGCCATTACGGCCCTTGTGATAACACCCAGAGACTGACTCGAAATATTTCCGTATTTAAGGCTTAATTCCTTTGCATTCTCGGTAACATACAAAAGCATGGAGCGCAGATCCTTGGTATCTATAAGGAGCATGTTCTCATCTTCCCTAAGTTTATCATCGGCAATCCTGAAAACGACTGTCAGTATATCCGCCTGGGTATCATTAAGTCCAAGGATCCTCGAAAGAAGAAGGGGACCCATTTCCGTGATTGTAGTCCTCAGCGGAAGCCCGCCCTTCTCATAAAGGTCCCAGAATATCGTGGGGTATGACCCGAAGTTAAAGCCTTCCTCCAAAAGGCCGAAACGGGACAGCCTCTCATCCATATCCTCGCTGCCTGCCCCGGGCCTGCACATACCTGCCAGGTCACCCTTTACATCCGCAAGGAAAACCGGAACCCCGCAGTCGGAAAATGACTCTGCCAGGACCTTCAGTGTAACCGTCTTACCCGTTCCCGTAGCTCCCGCTATCATTCCATGCCTGTTTGCCATTTTGGGGTAAATGAATATCTTCCTATTATCATCCGTCCGGCCTATCCATATTTTTTCTTCATTATACATAAGAAATACCTCCCGATTACCATACTGAAAACAGTATAGCACAGGGAGGTAAGCCTTCTCAATCCCGCAGGATGCATTATATACAGCAGTTATTCGATCATAATCTGTTTAATTGGTAAGTATGAGAACCCAGTATGTAACTCCGTCGCTCACTATCGTTCCGACACCCGCATGGCTATAATCGGGATTAAGCATACACCTGTTGTGTGAAGGTGAATTGGCCCACGCTGATACAACACCTTCGGGGCTGGCTATGCAGCATGCAATGTTTTCCCCTGTACGTCCTGCGCTTACTCCATAATCGGAAAGGATTGTTACCGATTCCCTTCCGTTGGGTCTTGTGTGTGAGAACTTCTTCGTTGTTTCCTTAACCCTCTGGGTAGCTACATAATTAAGCGTGGTATCCGAGCTTAAAGGAGCCACACCTGCCGCTGCGCGTCTTGCATTTACTTCCCTTACGACCGTATCTATTGTTGAAGCTGCCGCAGCGGTTCCGTCCTTACCCGTAGTAGCTTCATCATTAACATATGAAGGTCCGGTAACGGGCGCCATTGCAGCCTTGACCGATTTTGCGTCAGCCGGCTTGGGTGTAGGTGTAGGAGTTGTTATTACCGGCTTCGTTATCAGAACCTCTTCATTAATGGAAGCAGGATCATAAGCCGGTGTGGATCCCGTAAGAATATCACTTTTGGAATTATAATATCCATCATCCGAAATCAGCAGATCATCCTCGTATAATTCCGACCCGGAATCAGATAACAGGATGTCTTCATTATCAAACCCCTTATTTTCAATTAAAGAATCTTCCTCAATGAGTATGTCCTTATCGGACTCGACCAACCCATCCTGTCTGCCAACCACATCCAGGATATCGTTGTAATAAGAATCGACCAAAAGGTCATCGGCATAATCAGAAAAAGCTAAAGATGCGGGTACCATTATGCAAGCAATACAAGTTCCCGCCATTGCGATCAACTTAACCTTATTCTTCCTCTCCATTATTAAGTT
>DPZM01000076.1 GCA_003535955.1 Lachnospiraceae bacterium
GTAATTGGGAAATAAAAAGAAAACTCCAAAATCGATATGACAATCCTAACGCAAGAGGAATATATCATTTTGTTAAAGGAATGTCAATGGAGACAGGGGATGTTGATATATTGTTGACGCATAAAGGTTGATATGTCATTCTATATCTTGATGATATTTTTTTACAAGGAGGAATCAGGTATGAGCAAAAAGATATTGGCAATGATGCTTGCTGTTATGATGCTTTTTACTAGTGGATGTTCTGCGCAGTTGGCAGTAGATAAAGACGGTAATATCAGCGTTGACGGAGTTCCAATTGAGGAGTATGCGGATGAACTGAGCGATCTTATTGGAGACTTGAATAAGGAGGATGAGCAAAGCCGGATCGAATACTCCTACGCAACTAAAGAAGAGGGCATAGATCTGCTTATGTCAAACAAGGAATACTACGATGGATTCACTCAGAATGACCTCGACTACAAGATGCAAAAGAAGGATGCAGTAATGGATGAGTATCTTGATTTTGCCAAGGATCAGGTGCTTGACTTTACGGAAGAAGAAAAATCCGCCATCGACAGTATCATGTCCGAGATTGAGGATAAGATCAGGGAAAACGGATATGTGCTTCCGGAACTTGACCCGATCGTGTTCATCAGCACGACCCAGAAGGAGGAATGCGGGTCTTTGGCGTATACGCACGGAACACAGATTTATTTTAATACCAAACGGATGCTTTCAGCCGATATAGGTGATCAGGCCAAAGTTATAATGGCACATGAGCTGTTTCACTGCCTGACCCGAAGCAATCCCGATTTCAGGAAAGATATGTATCGGCTTATAGGGTTCACAGTGCAGGATGATGATTTTGTTATACCGCCTTCTGCCAAAGAATTCTTTATCAGCAATCCGGATGTCGAGCATCATAATGCCTATGCGACCTTTACCATAGACGGAGAGAAAGTCGACTGTTTTACAGCACTTGTAACCACTAAGCATTTCGAGAAGGCGGGAGACAGTTTCTTTGACTGCGCTACAACAGCACTCATTCCGATAGATGGAAGAGACGTCTATTATACATTGGAGGATGCTTCCGATTTCTATGATGTATTCGGGATGAATACGGGCTATGTGATCGATCCGGAGGAGTGCATGGCCGATAATTTCTCCTATGCGCTCATGTATGGGGCAGATGGTGAGGATGGAAAGGGATATAAAACTCCGGAGATCATCGAGGGAATTCTTAACTATTTAACCGGGGAGAGTGAGGTTGTGCAGAATATTGATACCTCAGTCATGAAGCCCTGGATCAACAGCAATATCATGGGTCTTGTTACTGACGATGTTAATGCGGACCTGAAGGACGATTTTTACTTAAATATCAATCACGATTATCTGCGTGATGCAAAGCTGCGTCCGGGATATTCAAGTGAGTCCCCTATATTTGATGCTTCTGATATCGTTAAGGAAAGATGCCTTAAAATATTAACCGATAAATCCCTGACAGGAAGAGATGCCCGGATGCCGCAGGATTTCTACGAGCTGTACCTTGACTGGGATGCAAGGAACGAGGTCGGTGTTGAACCGTTGATGCCTTTTGTTGAGAAGCTTAGTAAGGTCAAAACTCTCAAGGATATGACAGATTTCCTGTTATCGGATATGAACTTTGATTACGGAGTCATGCTGTCACGGGTGGTGATCAGCGTAGATGCGAACGATTCCACAAAATACTGTGTGGAGATCGTCCCTGCAAGTCTGTCATTGGGAGATTCAGCCGAGTATGTGAATATGACCGAAAACGGCAAAAGAATGAAAACGGTGCGCGAAGGACAATATGGATACATGCTTGGAAGAGTTGGCTTTGACGAAAATGAAACAGAACAACTGATAAGAGATATGTTTGACTTTGAGAGGAAGATCGCTGAATATCAGATGACAAGCCTTGAAAAGAGCGCTTCTGATGCCTATAAGAAAATGGTAAATCCCGTGGCAATGGATGACTTAAGGAAAATGTCTCCTGATTATCCTCTTGTGCGGTATATGGAAGAGCGCGGTTATTCGGAATCAAAGCTTATAAACCTTTCGGAGCCGGAATGGCTTAAGGGTCTTAACAGCCTGTATAAGGATGAGAATCTTAACGGGATCAAGGCCTATATCCTTGCGCATACAGTAGGAAATTATATAAACGAGACGGATGAGGAAGCCCACAGGACCTACCAGAGACTGGCCAACGAATATATGGGAATCACCGACAGCAAGTCCGATGAGGAGGAAGCTTACAATCAGACTATGAGCATGTTTTCAGACAATATTTCACGTATCTATATTGAGCAATACCTGAATGAGGATATACGTGAGGAGATACGTACACTCTGTCAGGATACGGCTGATACCTATTATGAGATGTTTGATGAAATTGACTGGCTGTCAGAGGAAACCAGGGAGGAAGCTAAGAACAAGCTTAAACACCTCACAATACATGCCGTATATCCTGATAAATGGAGGGATGATTCCATGTTCAGTGTTACATCAAAGGAGGACGGGGGATCATATTTCCAGGCTATACTCGACTACGAAAAGGCTAACCGGGAGAGGGAGATGACCCGTATCAACGGTGATGTTGACAGAGATATATGGGAGCTCAACATTCTGGATACCAATGCATTTTATAATCCGCAGGACAATTCCATCAATATAATCCCCGGCTTCTTCTGTGATGCAACATACAGGAGTGATATGAGCATCGAGGAAAAATACGGTGCTCTGGGATCCGTGATCGGACATGAGATATCTCACGCCTTTGATACAAACGGAGCACAGTTTGATGCGGACGGCAATTTGAGAAATTGGTGGAAAGACGAAGATTTTGAAGCTTTCCTGGACAGGGCTGACAAGCTTATTGCTTATTATGACGGTATTGTCGCCTTTGATGACGGCACCCCTTATCGGGGACAGATGGTGCAGACCGAGGCGATAGCTGATATGGCCGGGTTCAAGTGTATGCTTAAGATGGCTGAAAAAATAGAAGACTTTGATTATGATAAGTTTTTCCGCGCCAACGCTTATTTATGGGCCGAAACCGGAACTGTGTCCTATATGGAATCAGTGGTATTAGCGGATTCCCATCCGCTTAACTATTTAAGATGTAATGTTACGGCTGCACAGTATGATGAATTTTATGATACATACGGTATTAAGGAAGGCGACGGGATGTACATTGCGCCAGAGGATCGGATAGCGGTCTGGTAGGAGACAGGGGACGGTTCTGTGTCTCCCTGATAGAATGTACCTTGACAATTTCATACTTTGCATCAGAAGAGAATGTAGAGACAATATTTGTTTGTAAAGATGCTTAAGGAGTTTTAGGGTGACAGGGGACGGTTCTGTGTCTCC
>DPZM01000168.1:0-4376 GCA_003535955.1 Lachnospiraceae bacterium
CTACAGGATAATGGATAAGAGGCTGAATCTTGAATAGAAGGTGACTGGGGATTCATGAGCGGGAAAATACTGGTAACACGGTCATCCATGCCGACGCTGGATGAATACATAAATGAGATAAAGTCAATGTGGGATACCCGCTGGCTTACAAATATGGGGCCCAAACACGAGGAGCTTAAGAAAGCGCTTGCGGATTATCTTAAGGTGGATAACATCGAACTTCTTGTTAACGGGCATATGGCCCTGGAAACGGTGATTGAGGCCATGGAACTAAAGGGCAGTGTCATTACAACGCCCTTTACTTTTGTGTCGACAACGCATGCGATCGTAAGGTGCGGCCTTGAGCCGGTCTTCTGCGATATTAAGCCCGATGATTATACATTGGATCCGTCTAAGCTTGAAGGGGCTTTAAGGCCGGATACGACCGCGGTCATGCCGGTTCATGTATACGGAAATGTGTGCGATGTTGAGGCGATAGGTGATTTTGCATACAGGCACGGACTAAAGGTCATCTATGATGCGGCTCATACCTTCGGAGAGTCATACAGGGGCAGGGGAATAGGAAGCTTCGGCGACGCGTCCTGCTTCTCCTTCCATGCGACCAAGGTATTCCACACCATTGAGGGCGGATGTATATGCTATAAAGATAAGGAGCTTAAAGAAGCCGTGTATGCCACTAAGGATTTCGGCTTCTGCGATGATCCGGAGGATGCCGGTGCGGTTGGCGGGAATGCGAAGCTTAATGAGTTCTGCGCGGCCATGGGACTGTGCAACCTAAGGCATGTGGATGATGACATTAAGAAGCGGAAGGCTGTTTGCGAGCGGTATAATGAAGGGCTGTCGGGGATCGGGGGCCTTAAGCTTAACGAATTAAATAAGGATGTGGTTTCCAACTACGCCTATTATCCTGTTGTGGTCGATCCTGCACTCTTCGGTGCATCAAGGGATGATGTTTTTGATGTACTTAATGAGAATGGGATCATGGCAAGGCGGTACTTCTATCCCGCCACAAACGCGATGAAATGCTACAAGGGAAGGTTTGATCCTATGGAAACCCCCATTGCATCAAGGATAAGCGCGCAGGTGCTGACCCTGCCTATGTATCCTGAGCTTGAAGCAGGGACAGTCGACAGGATATGTGAAATAATACGCAGCCTTAAAAAGTGACACATTGGTTCTGAACCGATGTGTCAGCAAATGCGACAATATGGGTAAGAGTGATTATATGGAAGTGCTGGTAAATCCCGGGGCGTCTTCGGGGAACGGCTTGAAAATATGGAAAAATGCCAAGAAGCTCCTTGACAGACAGGGTGTATCCTACAGGGAGCATGTTCTTTCAGCTCCCGGACAGGCGGAATATATTACCTCCATGCTCACGAAGGATATTAAAGAGGATATCCATATCCTTGTCATCGGCGGGGACGGGACCATGAACGAGACGATAAACGGTGTCAGGGATTTTGAGCATACGAAGCTGTCGTGTGTAAGGTCAGGGTCGGGGAGTGACTTTGCCATGAACATGGGAGTGGATAAGGACTGCGAGACGGCCCTTATGCACCTTATAAATGCTCCGGAAGAGTTCGAGCTTGATTACGGCCTGGTCACGGCTGACAGATACCCCTCACGGAGGTTCGTGATAAGCTGCGGGGCCGGTTATGATGCCGATATATGCAAGGAGGTGTCCGAAAGCGGGCTCAAGAAGGCCTTCAACCGCATTCATTTAGGCAAGCTGGTTTACCTCTTCATCGGGGTCAAGCAGATATTCACGCGGAAAAAGTCAATGGCCCTTCTTTATATCGATGACGATAAGCCGATCAGGATAAAGAAGCTCTTCTTCGTGGTCGGTATGAACCATATGTGCGAGGGAGGCGGTGTGCCTTTCTGCCCTGATGCCGACCCGACGGACGGGATCATGGATGTGTGCCTGGTCCGTGACATGCCCAAATGGAAGCTCCTTCTTGCGGTGGCCATGGTTTATTCGAAGAATCACCTAAGGTTCAGAAAGATAAATGCATATAGATGCAGACGGATGTATCTTGTGACAAAGAAGCCGCAGCAGATCCACCTTGACGGTGAAACGCCTTATAAGGCATCCAGAATAAGATGGGATGCAGGCGGCAAGTTCCGGTTTGTGAAATGAAACAGGGGGACGGTTCCTCGGTTCATTTACCCTGGGCAATGGTAAGGAGTACATCGAAGATTTCCGGATTATTGATAACTATAACTGCAAGGGCTGACTTGGCCCGGTTAAGGCCGTGGAAGAGACGGCGGACCCTGAACTCACCTTCTGCGCTGCATCTTAAATACCCTTCGTCATCATATCCGAAGGTATCATCCATCATCATTACAACTTTATCGAATTCGCGGCACGTTGCCTTGCTGTTGTCGGCAATGTATGTATAGCCTGAGGATGTGCAGGTATCAAGGAGAATGCCGGCTTCATCCTTATCGCATGCGTAATAGACGGAAACGGACGGGTATGACTTTAACCGGTGGTTTCCTCTGCACTGCATCACACAGCATATGTAGGAGGACAGTTCGCTGTTCATCCTTATCCTGTTCGTCAGCCTGTACTTGATCATCCCGTCAAGGGCTTCGATGGCTTCTCCGGTATCCATGGGCCGCTCATCCGGTGATATGACTGCTTCGTAATCGTAGGATATAACTACCGATTTGGCGTTGTTCCTGCTGTAGACAGTAAGTGCGTCAAGAACGCGGCGGTTCATCCTGTGTCCTTCGTCAACAAAGATATGATCATATTCTTCGATATCCGGCAGGCCGTAGATCCCGTCGGCAGGGTAGAAGTCGATCCTCCTTAACCGGCTGTCAAGCTTGCGCATTTCATCGGGAAAGGAGCCAAAGTGAAGGACGACGACCTTTTTCGAGACCCTGGTAAGCTCCATAGCGAGATCATACAAAAGCAATGTCTTGCCTGTTCCGGGAAGGCCGGTAAAGCCCTGGATAACTCCCGATCCCGGTTCATCCTTGATATTTGCGAGTATCTGCTTCTTGATATCCTTCTGCTGGGCTGTCAGGAAATAACTGCCCTTAAGAAAACGGTCGGGGTCCGTAAGGGGAGATATAAGGTACTTCTCCTCGCGGAAGAAGCGGTCGATATTGTCGTCAATGCAGTCGATCTGTATCTCCAGGTCCCTGCAGAGGGTATCCCACGATTCTTCAAGCAGGTTACCGCTGTTGCTTAAACGCAGGAGCTTATCCTCGCCGCTTACATAGGTATATGAACGGATGGCCTTGTTAAGGGACGCAAGGTAGCTCCGGTTCAGCATAAGCTGGCCTCTTATGCGCTCGGGATCGATGCTGTGACTCTTCAGTTCTATATTGATAATGGTATCACTGCCGATACGCAAAAGATCGAATTCCTTGCCAAGTTTCGGTATAGTGTAGGAATAGAAGAAGTTGAGCCGCTCAATCCTTGTGCCGCCTTTTATGAGCCTGTCGGTAAGCGCCTTAAGGCCCTTTACTTCCCATTCCTTTATCTTGAGGGTATATGTTCTTCTGGACATCTGACGATCGAACCTGGCGATGTCGGCAGCCTTCTCGATCCTCGTCAGTGCGTATATGTTTATCGATTTCATATTACCTCCGCAGGCTTCCCGTGATCTATTTAATTGTACGATAACTCTTGATTTGTTACAATAGAGTACATCTATAGAATTGACGGGATCCTGTAAGGGGTTTCGGATCATTTGGCAGAAAAGGGAAATAAGATGAAGAGATTTAAGAATTTTATTTTACCGAAGGCGGCAGTGACAAGCTGGATGATCCTATCCATTCATCAAAGTCAAGCTGGTGGCATGTGTATGAAAGCAATGAATACATAATCAATGCTTTCAGATATGCCAATAAATACGCAGCCCCTGAGGTAGACCTTTATTATAATGATTACAATGAATGCAATGATCTGAAAATGAAGGGGATAATCAACCTCTTAAGTGCCGTGAAGGATGACCCGCAGGCCCGTATAGACGGCTTCGGCATGCAGGGGCATTATTCCTTAAGCCAGCCTTCCGATAAGAAGTTTGAGTCATGCGCAAGGAAGTATCTTGAGGTGGTCGATAAGGTTATGATAACCGAGCTTGATGTTAAGGCATCCTCCATGTATGACGGGTCTGAAGAGATGGCCGTGACCGAATACGAGAAGCAGGCTGAGTATCTTAGCAGCCTCTATGATGCGGCTAAGAGGATACGGGCTGATGGGGGTGATTTTGCAGGTATTGTAACATGGGGCGTTGTTGACAAATACTCCTGGCTTCATTCGTTCACGGGGAAGCCGCAGTGTCCGCTTCTGTTTGATGATAATTACGAAAGAAAGCCCGCCTTCCGGGCCTTCACGAAATGACCTGTGGGGACGGAGT
>DPZM01000168.1:4477-8009 GCA_003535955.1 Lachnospiraceae bacterium
GAAAAAAAGTACCCGGAATTGCTCCGGGTACTCTTGCTATCCACGTGTGCGAGAGGATTCGAACCCCCGACCTTTTGGTCCGTAGCCAAACGCTCTATCCAGCTGAGCTACGCACACATTTTTTGACGCCAAATAAATATATCACACGCATGATACTTAGTCAAGACCTATTATTGCCTAATATACTCCGCCTAAAATACTCCGTCTAAAATACTCTGCCTAATATATTCTGCCTAATGTATTCTGCCTAATATATTCTGCCTAATATATTCCACCTAATATACTACGCCTAATATACTCCGACAAGAGTATCACCCTCGTAAACCAACTTGAGTGTAAAAAAGTCATTCTCATCTTCTAGCTTCTTTAAGAAAACGCGGTCCCCTTCCCATAGCTCAAGTTCGGGCACCCTGTCTATATCAACCCATTTAAGGATACCTTCATTACAGGGGGTTCGTCTGCCTTCAATAAGGGGAGTGAGCGTTCCGTCGGCTTCTTCAAACAGGCTTCCTTCGAATTCGTCAGCCGTATACAGAAACATATACTCGGTTTCATATATGTCCGAGATAAAGGACACTATTCCACGAAGCCTGTAAGAGGTGAGCTTAAGACCTGTTTCCTCATATACCTCCCGGAGAAGACATTCGTCCGGGCTCTCTTTATCCTCGAACTTTCCGCCGATCCCCAGCCACTTGCCGTGACTCTGATCGTGGTCTTTTTTGACCCGGTGAAGCATGAGATATTTGTTATCTTTTTCTATGTAGCATAAAGTGGTATTTTTCATTATTACCGTTATCCTTCTGTTTCTGATTTTAACATTCTAATACTATAATCCCTAAGAGCATCTGTTAAATCGTAAGTGAATTTGTTCGGCTAAACACGTTATAGCGAATACACCCTTTCTGTCGTAAGTGTTATAAATCGTAAGTCTATTTGTTCGACCAAACACGCATGCACCGTTATGATTTGTTATAGCGTGTACGATGGCACCGGGGGCGACACGAGGACGCGAGCAATTTCGTGTTATGCGTGCTCTTTAGTTTTAGAAATCATAGTATTGAACATGCATATATGGATATATTATATTTCAGCGTGTACTGTGTTATAATAATTCAACACGCATCTCTGATTAATTCCTGCAATCACGTGTTTTTCGAGTTATGACCTAACCTACAGAGGCATGCATAAGCAGATGTTTTGTTTTTCTGCGTGTTTTCCGGCCATTGTCATTGTACTACAAAACACGTATCTTTTGCTAATTTATGATTATGCGTGTTGATAGTGAAAAAAAGAAGACTATATAAGAGATTATTGTACACGTTGGGAAGATATGAAGGAAATCTTTTATAAATGATTCTCATGAAAGAGCTTGATGGAAGACTATCATAAAAGACTATCATAAAAGACTATCGTGAAAGACCATCATAAAAGACCATCATAAAAGACTATCATGAAAAACCAACATAAAAGACTATCATAAAAGGCCATCATGAAAGACTATCATAAAAGGCTATCATAAAAGGCCATCATAAAAGATTACCAGGATACTTTCATATAAGATATTCCAGCAAAGCTGCACATCCCTCCGCAATATCGTCATATGCCCGCTCAAAATTACGTGTATACCACGGATCGGAGATATCCCTCGGGTTGTCCGAATAACTGAGCAGGAGCTTGACCTTGCCTTCGGGATCGCCTCCAAAGATCCTAAGTATTGTGTGAACATTTCGCTGTTCCATCCCTATGATCAGGTCATATTTACCGTAATCATCACGCCGTATCTGACGGGCCCGCTTGCCGGAAACATCGGTTATCCCGTGCTTCCTTAATTCATCGCGTGCGGGCGGATAGACAGGATTACCGACACCGTTCCACACCTCTTCATCGGAAGTGCCGGCCGATTCGATGAAAAACCTGTCGGCCATTCCCCTTTTTTCAACCATATCTTTCATAATGAATTCAGCCATGGGCGACCTGCATATATTGCCCAGGCAGACGAACAATATTTTTGTCATTTTTCAAATTTCCTCATATATGAATGGATTTTTTGGTAAAATCGCTTGTTTCTGGGATTCCTTTAGCGTCATACATATCGAACATTTATTCTTCGGGAAAAATCTCCTCATATATGAGGGGATTTTTGTAACACGTTTTTGTGTTATGATGTGTGTTATTTTGATGGCTTATAACACACGATTCCGAAGATGCGCTTAAAATCAGCATCTTGCATTAGTTAATTTGTCATCATCCGATAGAATCATGCAGTTGAATTATATGATTTTAACACAAGAATAGAAAAATATCCAACTTACCTTTATTCTTCAGGGTCATCGTCAGGGGTTTCGGAGAAATCTACTTCGCCTTCATCATCTTCATCACTGTCCAGATCCGGGGCTGATAATACGGGTGACCGCATATACTCGCAAAATGTATAGGCGCTGGAATTTACGCACTGGAAGAAGCTTTCGATGATATTATCAACATGTAGGTGGGTGTATGTGTTGAGTGTAAATTCAAAAGAGGCATATCAAGAGATACAGGGGCATTGCTTTAATATAGTTCGTCAATTAATGTGATTAGTTCATGAACAGGATAATCTTTATAGTTCCTTGTTATCAGCTTTGCATTCAGGCATTTAGCAACATCAAAGAAAACCCGATCCTTTTCGTCCCTCATTTCAACGTGCTGTTGAGTGGAAGCTTTGGGTTCGATAAAAATGCTATGTTTTTCAATGAGATAGATTATCCGTTCGGCATCGTCATAGTTGATATTAAGATGTGGTCTATGAAGAACTTCACGATATTCGCGGACAATATCCGCGGATAATCCGATCTCGTACTTTCCGCGGAAGACATCTCTCATCAATTGTACGGATTTAGCACTATCATCTTGTGATTTTAATGCATTGACGATGATGTTTGTATCAATGACTATCTGCATAAAGGGTTCTCCTTGCAGCATTTACTTCTTCCGCAATCTCTTCATCAGTCATCGGAGCGTTGCTTGTCCTTTTTCTGATATCGTCGAAAACATCCACGTCATTAGAAAGTGTGTTGGTATTGCTCAGCCTGTTTATAAGATCCACCACCATGATGAAATCACGTTCATTTAGAGTATTTAGCTTGTTGAGAGTTTCAGCGGTAGCTACCATGCGATCACCTCCAATCCTGTCTTAATTATATCAGTATTTTTTTGCACTAACAATACTATATAAGTGGTGAACAACAAGCTGTCAGACGTTACCATCTCAATAAATTATAAAGGAGTTGCGCAAATTATACAAGCTGAAACACTTGACTGCTTGTTCATATGTTGATATAATGTGCGGGTGATTAGCAAAGGCTAACCGAGATATCATGAAGAAGGAGAATTGAATCATGAGAGGCAGAGGGATCCTTATCGGGACCGCAGTCATTGCAGGGCTGACCGGGACGGGGCTTATGTTGACAGCCGCCGTGGGAAAGGCCAAGAGTTATAGCACGGACATAGCGGGATATACTAACATAGCGGAAGAAGTAGAGGCAACGGGAGA
>DPZM01000065.1 GCA_003535955.1 Lachnospiraceae bacterium
TTTGAGGACCATTTCCCCCGTATAACGCCGGAAACCGTGGTATTCACCTTTGGTAAGCCAATATATGTAAAGGATCTTGAAGGTGAAGATAAAAAACACATAGGACATTATGTGCAGAATATAATACAGGATACACTTGATAATGTTAATGCTCCGCTTCTTGGCTGATAAACAGATAAATATAGGAAAACCCTGTGAGGAAACACAATGAGTATAAAAGATGATGTAAAGAAAATGAAATCCGCCGCTCCCTACCTTGCGGCTTCTTCAATAGAAGAAAGGAACAATGCTCTTAAGCTTATCTCCGTTTCCCTTAAGGCAAATGCCGACAGGATATTTGCCGCAAATAAAGAGGATACCGACATGGCGGAAGTGAACAATATCTCACAGGCTGTCATGAAGCGGCTTAAGTTCACTGAAGGCAAGCTAAATGACTGTCTTAAGGGAATAGACCAACTTATCTCACTTAAGGATCCCTTAGGTAAGACGACTCTGTTACGGGAACTGGATGAAGGTCTTACACTTAAGCGCATAACCTGTCCCATAGGAGTGATCGGCGTGATATTCGAAGCAAGACCCGATGCCCTTGTCCAGATATCCACCTTATGTATCAAGAGCGGCAACTGTGCCATCCTCAAGGGAGGAAAAGAAACCTCAAGCACCAATAAGGCGCTTTTTGAGATCATACATGAAGCTGTCGTAAATGCAGGACTTCCCAAAGATTCCATGCTCCTTGCACAGACCCACAGTGAGATAGATGAGCTTCTTGACTGTCACGGATATGTCGATCTTCTGATCCCGCGGGGGAGTAACGCCTTTGTGCGTTACATCATGGACAATACCAACATCCCGGTAATGGGTCACGCTGACGGTATCTGTCATATCTATGTGGATAAGGATGCCGATAAGGATAAGGCAATAAAGATAATAATAGATGCCAAGACCCAGTACACTGCCGCCTGCAATGCGGTTGAGACCCTGCTCGTAAACAGGTCCATAGCAGGTGATTTTCTGCCCATGCTTGCACAATCACTCAAAAAATGCGGTGTTAAGTTAAGGGGAACAAAGGAAGTAAACGACATAATAGATGTTGAAAAAATAGATGAAGACGGATTTATAGAATATCTCGACCTTTACGCATCGGTTAAGCTCGTAAATGATGTGAATGAAGCGATAGACCATATCAACCGGTTTGGTTCCCACCATACCGATTCCATAATAACCGAGAATCAAGAAACCGCCGACCGGTTCCAGCAGATGGTCGATTCGGCGGGTGTTTATCATAATTGTTCAACAAGATTCGCTGATGGTTTCCGCTACGGTTTCGGCGCGGAAGTCGGTATTTCAACATCCAAGATCCATGCCCGTGGTCCCGTAGGTCTTGAGGGTCTCGTTACATATAAATATATGTTAAGCGGCAACGGTCATATCGTGGATGACTATGCAGCAGGCAGAAAAACCTTCCATTTTAAGGACCTGTGATATTATTACAGCTTGGTTCCTCCCTTTGAGCCGCCAAAGCTTGCACTGTTAAGGATATTCGTATCGAATGTGAATGTCAGGCTCTCTTCCAGGCGGGATCTCTTAAGGCACAGATCTATCATCCTGGTCAGAAGCTCCTTATAGGGTACCCCCACAGGCTCCCATAAGTAGAAGGACAGGGATCCGGGTATCGTGTTTATCTCGTTAAAGTACAGCTTACCGTTCTCCTCATCTATCATAAAGTCAATCCTTGCAACACCATTACAGCCAAGGAGCTTAAAGGACTTAACCGCAAGGTTCCTTATCTCTTCCCTTTTTTCGCCGGATAGTTCCGCGGGTATCTTACGTGATACGGATGCCATACCCTTGGATCCCCCGCTCTTTGAATTACTTACATATTTATCCTCATAGCTTAATATCTCATCGGAATGCAGAGGTTCTTCACATTCGGAAGCAATGGCATCATTCTCATCCCCAAGGACCGCACAATTTATTTCCCTCAATTTACTTATCGCATGCTCTACGAGTACCTTGGTCGCATACCTGAATGCATCATCTATTGAATTCGTAAGTTCGACCCTGTCCTTAGCCACGCTTATACCGACGCTGGATCCTAAATTGACAGGCTTAACTATGGCAGGATACCCTATCTCCTTCTCCACATTGTCAAGAAGTGTATCCATATTGGCATAATCAGACAGGGTATACAGCCTTGCATCAAGGACAGGTACATTACCCTCTTTAAGCACCGCCTTCATAATGAATTTATCCATGCCGATGGCTGAAGCCGTAACATCGCAGCCGACAAAAGGAATCCCGATCGTCTTAAGGTAGCCCTGAAAGGCTCCATCCTCAACATTGGTACCATGGACTACCGGAAAGGCTATATCTATCTCCTTTTCAGGGTTCTTACCGAACTTCCTGACCGGAAAACCCGTAAGCTTAACATGTCCGTTCTCATTTATCATGATCACCCGCTGTGACCTTGACAGCAGGGCATTTATATCCTTATAGGCTTCAATATTTCCTATATCCTCTCCTATATACATTTCGTTCTTCTTGGTCATGTATACGGGAATTACCTCGTATTTATCAGTATCCATGGACAGGATCGCCTGGATACCCGAAATTACCGAAACCTCATGCTCAACACTCTTACCGCCAAATAACATGGCAACCCTTGTTTTCATTTATACAACTCCTTATCTGTATTATAAAAATCACGATTTTTCTACACGTTTTCCATTTTAGTACGTTCGCAAAGGGGTGTCAATTAAGACTCACAACCTTATGCTCCCCGGAGTAACCCCCTTAAGCTTCTTAAACGCCCGGATAAAATGACTCTGATCCGAATATCCCAGTTCCGTGCTTACATCATTTAAGGAAAGGTTCGTAAACCTTAACATCTCCTCAGCCCTCTCTACTCTCAGCATTTCAAGGTGTTCCTTGCATGAACGTCCGTAAAGGTCCTTAAAGGTCCTGGCAAAATGCGGATAACTCATGTTGCATCTTTTTGCCAGCTCTTCAACCTTAAGGTTCTCATCAAGATGTATATCAATATATTCAAGTATGTTCTGAATGGTCAGCTCATCCCTTGATACATAATCGGAGATATTTGAAAAATCAAGCCCTTCCCTTTGCCATATCCTTATAAGTCTTGTCATCAACAAGCACAGCTTGGCATGTACCGCTATGTCATACCCTATCTCTTTCTGTGATAGTTCCTTCACACAATCGGCAAAGATATCCTCAAAACCATAGTCCCTGCACTCATCTTCATTAAAAAACACCCTGGCATTCTGCCCCCTTGCAGCATTTAGGAGGGTTTGTATTCTGGGCGTTAATCCCGAATTGACCGTAAGCCTTGCTACGTCAAACTTGATTCCCATAAACACAGCCTTCTTGACGGAGCTTGCCGACATGGAATGCAGGCTGTCCGAAAAAAAGAGAAGCATCTGTCCTTCATTAAGGTAATACTCTTTCTCATTCAGGCTCGCAAACATGCTTCCCCGCACCATATATATCATTTCGACATAATGGTGAAAATGAGGCCTTATCGGAAAATCACCCTTATGCGTATCAAACACAAAGGCCTCGTAGGGTGTGTTCAATATATCACTGTACTCATATAAATAATTCATATATTTCCTTTCGTATAATAGATTTTTACATACAAAATTCCCTTAAAATAAGCTGTTCCTTTTGAATATGATAGATTTATTCCATAAACTGATTGATTTATTATATCATATATCAGCCAAAGGTCTTATATTTTTATCTGCAACTTTTAAATATCTATGAGGACTTATCATGAACAGAAATAATATAAAAGATATGACAAAAGGGAATGTGTTTAAGCTGCTCATCGGCTTTTCCATACCCATGCTTATAGGCAACCTCTTCCAGCAGGTATATAACCTGGTGGACTCGATCGTTGTAGGTAAATATGTCGGGGCCGATGCTCTAGCAGCCGTCGGAGCAACGGGTTCACTGAATTTCCTGTTTTTTTCCTTATGTATAGGACTGACCGGCGGTATCGGTATCGTTATATCACAGCATTTTGGTGCAGGTGATGATGTGAATGTGCGAAGAACAGTCTTTAATTCAATATACATAATCGCTGCAACAGGGATTATCATGTCCCTGCTTGGAATACT
>DPZM01000006.1:0-2177 GCA_003535955.1 Lachnospiraceae bacterium
GCCGACATGGGTACACGGATAAGGTTAAAGCCCCTGTCTGCGATAGCTTCCACCGTGGGCTTAAGTTCACTGTTTGACAGACCGTCGAAGGTATTGGTTCCGACATTGTATCCAAACCAGTTAAGACCTGTAATCCACACCTCTTTCCCGTCCTTATCAAGGATCCTGCGTCCGTCGGTATGCAGCCAGTCATCACCCTGAACCACCCTTTTATCTCTTTTTAACAGTGCAGCAACATCCGCCCTGCTTCCTGAGCTGTCACTGCCGTTGCCTCCCTTTCCGGACCCATTATCATTGTTGGCCGCATCCCTGTCGATCGACTTTAACTTCTTTACCTTACAGTCAATACCGTTAAGCCTTGCATATGTTACCTTCAGTTCAGTCCCCTTAACTCCCAGGTTGCAGCCTACTCCTTCCGTCGCACTGCCCTTGCCGATCGAACCGTTGTAATCGGCATTCTTTATCCTTAGCTTATCTCCCTTGACCGTAAAGGTTCCGTTCCAGCCTTCGGCCTTTGCAAGCCCTTCTATACCTATCTCAAGCTCCCAGCCATCAACCGGCTCCGACGATCCGTTAACGATCTGCCAGTCCATACCGTACATGGTGATATCGCCATCCTGCCAGGAATTGTTTGAAGCATAGTTAAGAACCGGGCCATCATCACGACCCTCCGGATCCTGTTCCCCAGGCTCCCGGCTTCCCGGTATCGGATCATCAGCTGACACATCATCATCCCCGGTCAGTTCAATTACATCCTTCCTATCTTCTGCCGTCTTATCTCCTGCCCTGCCGTTTAGATGCACACCTATGGCAATCCCTGCCCCAAGCGCAGCCACGACTGCGCAGATCAGGATGATAACAGTCTTTTTACTCATGGTTTTCTGTTTCGTTTCTATCATCATGTCTCTATCATACTTTTCTGGCTACTACTACAAACCTTCCTTCATCCTCCTGGTAGGAGCAGGTCACAAGCGTGATAAACTTATCGCCGTACTGAGCATCCTTTTTCATATTATAGATAGACTTGGACGCGAGTATGCTCATGGTCCCGTCAAAATCATCCTTATCCTTTGCATCGATAAAATCATAAAAACGGAAATCACGTTCATCTTCATAATATACCCTGTCATAGAAGGCGTACATAACTTCATATGTCCCTGATTCTTCGGGAGTATCGAACTGTATGATCCTATGCTCATTGGCATAGTCCTTCTCTCTGTATGCTTCAAGGTTACCGAACATTGACCCGTCCTTCATATTGTGGGCATATATGATAAGGTTGTCGCTGGTCTTCTCAAGACTGCACCTTGCGTCAATAAAAGGAAGGCCCTTTACGGACTTGTTTATTTCAAAGTCCCTGTCAAGATACCTTTCCGGCTCCTGAGGCGAATACATTACCGGATAGTCGATGCCTGTACCCTCGATCCTTAAATAACCCGCAAAATCGGGATTGTCACGTTTCATGCTTGCATACAGGGTGCTCATATCCGTCTGTTCTTCTGCCGCCCTGTTCATGCTTTCCCTCACTGCGAGCGGAACCTCGGAATCTTCAATGATAATGCTTGATTCACCGTCTTTATCGAATCCATGGCTGAAGATATCTCCCTCGGACTCGCTTGAAGCCGTAACCCTTGACAGATGGTTAAATATCACCATGGAAACAACAACTATGATAGTGACAAAAACTATCCCCACTATTGACAGGGATCTTATAAGCTTCAGCTGCTGAGGCCTTGTCATGTCCTTAAACTTCTTGTATCTTCTTTTTTTCCTTACCTGCTTTTTCTTATCCATATCTGCCCTTCTTAACGTCCGTAACCCGTCCTGGGCACATGATCAAGAACCCTCAGATTAGTGGTTCCGAATGCATTGTTGGGAACTGCCAGCTGATTGCCCAGTACCCTGTAGTAATTGTTGTAATAATCAATCACCTTCTGATCAAGCCTGTATAATATGGCATATTCGCCAAAGTGATTCGTTGTGAATGTAACATATGACCAGTCTCCTTCGCTTCCCGTAGAAGAAGAAATGCTCTTGTCGATCCCGTCGCCGTTGACCGCAACAACCCTGACCGTGCCGTTAGAGATATCCATATCCGATATAAGAGGGATACGGATAGTGCACGATCCAAAGTCATTCACATCGTTGCCGTTGGCATCCACAAGACGTATATTGAA
>DPZM01000006.1:2242-5264 GCA_003535955.1 Lachnospiraceae bacterium
ATAGCCGAGGGAAGAATCACCGTTTATACGCGGCCTAAGCTTATCACCGTTTGAATCGGTGATCAGAAGGTATCTGTCTCCCTTAAGTGTCTCAACCTTGGCCCTGACCTTGTCCTTATGCGGGTCATCCCTGGTCCTGTCATCCACAATGTGAAGCTTATAGGGCACCGGAGTCGGGATTATGGGGTCGACCGGCCTGTTCTTAACGACCACGGTACAGGAATCGGTAAAGCTTCCGTCCTGGGTTGTCGCTATTATCTCAACCGTACCCTTGCTCTTGCCCACCACCCTTCCGGTGGAATCCACGGTGGCGATCTTCGGGTCGCGGCTGGTCCAGATGATCTCCTTAATATCCGCTGTTGCGGGAATGACGGTTGCAACAATGGTAAATCCCTCGCCGACATAGATCTCCGTCCTTGCAAGCTTGATATAAAAGTCATCAACCCTCACAGGAAGCTTGCTCACGGTCACCTTACATGTGGCGTTTATCTTACCTCCGAGCCCATCGTTTACGCTTGCGATTATTGTGGCCTCACCTTCGGAAATACCCTTTATGATCCCTGTCGGTGTTACCGTTACAACCCTGTCATTGTTTGATATCCAGGTAACCGTCTTGCCCGTGGGGGTTACGGTTGCATTAAGCTGCATCTCCTCCCCTATCTGAATCGAGCATGACGAAGGCACAAGCGTCAGCCTGGTCTCCTTTTTCTCACCGGCTTCCCTTACCGTTACGGTACATACGGCAGACACACTACCCTCAGGTGTTTCAACCCTGATATTCGTTGTACCTGCTTCAAGGCCCTCCACGATCCCGTCTTTTACATATACGATCCTTGGGTCTTCCGGAGTCCAGATAAGCCTCGTGCCTCTTGCCACGGCCGGATTTATCAGGGCATCTATCGTTACCGTTCCTCCCACTTCAATTGTTACCGTAGTCGGGGTGAGTACTATACTTTCAACCAAAGCAGCCGTAACTTCAACCGTACATACAGCCCTTACATCACCGTCATCCGCGGCCGTTGCGATAATATCCGTCGTCCCTATGCCCGTTGCCGTGACGCTTCCGTTTGCATCGACTACAGCAATGGCGGGATCTGCGCTGGTCCAGTTTACTGTCTTGTAAGTTGCATTCTCAGGCATTATCTGTGCTGTAACTGTTGCCTGCTCACCCTGTCCGGTTTTTTCATTATAGAGCAGCTTAAGGTCGTATTTATCCAGGGTTATGCTCTTAACATCTACCGCATCCACAGTCACTTCACACTGATCGGTGAGCGATCCGTCCGCGGTCATCACCGTTATTGTCGCAGTGCCTCTTTTTTTGGCCTTAAGAAGTCCTGTGGTTGAATTTAATACTTTTACCACATCTTCGTCGGAACTTGTAAAAGTCACACTCTTATTCGTAGCGTTCCCGGGAGTGATAATATAATAAGTATTCTCTTTAAGCTCGAGCGTGTCATCAACGATCATGCTGTATGAATCTTCAACAAAGGCTATATCCTTGACCGAAATATCATTTACGGTAACCTTACAGATGGCGGAAATGGTCCCGTAGGTCTTATCCTGAGCCGTAGCTGTAACATAAGCCGTATAGCTCACATCCCCTGCCGTGACGTTGGTGACTTTGCCTGTTTTAGGATCCACGTCCACGATCCTGGGATTATCGCTTGACCAGATTACAGTCTTGTCTTTAGCGCTGTCGGGATATACGGTCGCCGTCAGCTGCGCACTCTCCCCTTTTTCAAGAGAAAGTTCTGTTTTATCAAGGACAATCCTCGATACATGGTCGGGATCATAATCAACCTTGACCGTGCAGGTTGCTTCGACCTGCATACCTTCCGGATCTATTCCGGTGGATGTGGCCGTGATGGTAACTTCTCCGACTTTTTTACCTCTAACCACTCCGGTTGTGGGATCCACCGTTGCGATACCCTGATCACTGCTCTTCCAGGTTACATTCCTGTCAGTTGCACCCTCGGGAGCAACATTGGCAGACAGGGTTATTTCCTGATCAATCACTATTTCCGAAGAAGAAGGGGTGATCGTTATGGAAGAAACCGGTACATATTTATCCTGTCTTATTATCGTAAAACTTATATCGGTTTCGCTTCCTCGCGGAAGATTGTCATATTTTTGCGTAGCCGCATCCTTCCTTGCAAAGGGCGGAGACGGCAGGGCGATCATAAGTCCTTCCGGCACTGAGGTGGGAGTCTCTATCTGCACCAGGCTGTAACAGTTCTCAAACATGTTGTCCGCATACCATAGATCAGACAGCTCAAATGAACTTAAGTCAAGAGACTTAATACTCTCACAGTCCGCAAACATGGATGACATGTTTATCACGGATCCTGTATCGAAACCTGTAAGATCAATGCTCTCGATCCCGCTGCAGCCCGCAAACATATACGACATGTCCGTCACTGCATTCGTATCGAGCCCGCCAAGCCCTACTATGGATTCAAGTTTCTCACAGTCGCGGAACATACCATCCATTTTCTGGACCCTTGCTGTATGCAGGTTGCTCAGATCTATGCCGGTAAGGTTCTCGCAGCCATAGAACATGTTGCTCATATTCTCGGCATTGTCTGTGTTAAGATTGCTGAAACCGTAGACAGAATTAAGCATCGTACATCCACGGAACATATTGCTCATGTCAACAACCCTGCTCACATTGAGCCCGTCCATATTTACATATGTCAGGAGCGGACAGCCGCTGAACATATATACCATGCTCGTAACATTTCCCGTATCTATCCCGCTCATGCTTACGCTCTTTAAGTTTGCACAGGACGAGAACATGCTCCCCATATCAGTCACCTGACTTGTATCAAGATTCCTGATATCAATATATTCAAGATCACTGTTGCTGAAAAAACCACCGGCATTGTCTATAAGCCGCACCCCGTAAGTATCCCCTCCGGCCGAAACAGAATCCGGAATGACAAGGGTACTTAAGCCTCCCGAATAAGCGGTAAGGACAATATATTCCCCTGTTTCCGTTGATATTGGAATAAATTCAAAATCA
>DPZM01000183.1 GCA_003535955.1 Lachnospiraceae bacterium
AAATGCTCCGTATTTTTCGCTGTTTTGGATTCATCCAATATATAAATTTATAAAATATGCTGTTTACATGCCCTAAAGGACCGGCTTCGCATTGCAGGATGACACATCATATTTTAAAATTTATGTGCTCTTCTGAATAGTTACAATCATATTAAGTAATCCTGCAGGGAAATCACAGGAAGTAAATGAATGTACGAATTTCTTATCGCAATACAATATATCGGGATAGCGGGGCTGTTCATTGAAAGCTGGCTTATTTTAAAAAGCTGGAAGGATTCCCTGCGCGCATATCTGTTTTTTGCCTGCGTTGCGACCCTTATAAATAACCTCGGTTATCTGCTTGAACTTAAGGCCAAAAGCATGGATGCCTATATCACCGCGCTGCAGCTGTCATATGCGGGGCGGATATGGATCTGTTTTGCCTTGTTTCTGTTTGTTTTTGAGTTGAGCAGTATCAAGATACCCGGGATCCTGGTCAACACTCTGGTGTTCATTCATGTGGGGATATATGCCACGATACTTACACTTAAACGCCATAACCTTTATTATTCCGATATTGATTTCACCATGATCGGACAGTTCCCGGTTTTTATACATAAGGACGGCATAGTCCATAACATCTTTTTCCTGATCCAGGGGATCCTCATAGTTCTGGGAATGACTGTCCTTATCATTTCCTATACAAAAGAGCACAAGAAGGTCGCAAGAAAACGCCTCCTGATGGTAATAATCGCATTTGTTATTGAATGCTTCTTCTTCATCCTTCAGATATTCAATCCTTCAAATCTATATGATTTCACCATGATAGGTTCCGTTCTTGGGACGGTCTTCATGTTCATATCCATATTCAGATATAATCTTCTGGGAACGAAGGATATTGCCCGTGATTTTATGGTAGACAGGCTGTCGGAGGGTGTGATCGCCATAGATAATGAGGGAGACATTCAGTATTACAATGAGCCGGCCGGGGAATTGTTCCCCCGGATAGATGAGGATCCTGCTACGGTTATAGATTCCTTGAAGGGTGCCATACTTCACGGGAGTACGATAAGCATAAATGACAGGATATTCACCCCGGAAGAAAATGATCTTCTTTATAAAGGTGAGAGCTTCGGTAAGCTGTATGTCCTTATAGATGCAACCGAGCATTACGACCGGCTGAAACAAGAAAAGAAAATGTTGAGAAAGGAACTGCTCACCGATCCCCTTACCGGCTTTTACAACAGGAAGGGAATGCTGCATTATTCCGAAAAGCTGTACAGGGAAATACTTGAAAGTCACAAGACCCTCTTTCTGTGTGTTGCCGATATGAACGGACTCAAGTATATCAATGATACCTTCGGCCATGAACAAGGCGACAAAGCGATAGCCGAACTTGCCGGAATAATAAGGGAATCACTGGCAGAGGGAGACATGGCGTTCAGGACGGGCGGTGACGAATTCCTTATCATGGGCGGACGGGAGGCTCCCCGGGATCATATAAAGGATTATGAAGAAAAAACCAAAGAGCTTATAAAACGTCATAATGAAGAAAACGATCTCCCATACAGGATCGACATGAGCTATGGTCCCATTGTCGCGGAACTTACGGGAGAAGAAGGAGAACTTGATAAGCTTATCAACCTTTCGGATTCGAAGATGTATGAAATGAAGAAGCGCAGGGATTCATACAGAAGGTAATACAGAAGGTGCCACTAATGCTTATCGGTTTCTCTTTGCTCTGCGCATGGCCTTATCGGCACTGTCGATGGGGTCTTTCATTGTATGGGGATCGTCTGATATTTGAATAAGCTGCAGGTTCTGTTGTATAATAAAATCCGAATGCTCAACAAAGCACGTGATCAATATATGTTTCGCCGGATCCGGAACAGCGAAAGATGCAAAGCATTTTAAGCCTGTTCCGAATAGCCGCAAAATGTAAAGGCTCTAAAAAACATTGATAACAGAAGTTTAGTATGATCAGGTAAGTACACGAAGGAGGGGACAGATGTATAGGGCAGACGAAAACAGATACGAAAAAATGGAGTACAGAAGGTGCGGGAACAGCGGCCTTAAGCTTCCTGTGATATCGCTTGGCCTGTGGCACAATTTCGGTGACGGGGCAGACCGCACCAATATGGAACAGATGTGTTTTACAGCTTTTGACAGCGGCATCACGCATTTTGATCTTGCCAATAATTACGGCCCCGCCTATGGCAGTGCCGAGACCAACTTCGGCAGGATACTTAAGGAACACTTTATGCCTTATCGCGATGAGATGATCATATCGACGAAGGCCGGCTATGATATGTGGCCGGGCCCTTACGGTAACTGGGGCAGCAGAAAATACCTCATTGCCAGTCTTGATCAGTCCCTTATCAGGCTGGGACTTGATTATGTCGATATTTTCTATCACCACCGAATGGATCCCGGGACAGACCTTGAAGAAACAATGGGAGCCCTTGCGCAGATTGTCAGAAGCGGAAAGGCGTTATATGTCGGATTGTCCAATTACGACGGCAGGAATCTTGAAGAAGCAGCCGCAATACTTAAAAGGCTTGATGTTCCCTTTGTGATCAATCAGAACCGCTATAACATACTCGACCGGACCATAGAAACAAACGGACTCAAGGAAACCTCAAAGAAGCTTAAAAAGGGTATAATATGTTTCTCACCCCTGGCCCAGGGACTTCTCTCCGGTAAATACTTAAACGGTATCCCGGATGACAGCAGGATAAGAACGGACGGAAGGTTCCTGAATGAATCACAGCTTGATGATGCAACCATGGAGAAAGTACGGATCCTTGACGGAATAGCAAAGAAGAGGGGACAGTCTCTTCCCGAAATGGCACTGGCATGGCTACTTCATCAGGAGGAGATCACATCGGTACTTATCGGTGCTTCAAGGCCTGCCCAGATAACAGCGAATATAAAGGCCATCGAAAATATTGACTTTTCGAAAGAAGAGCTTGATGAAATGAACTTTGGCTGATGGTTGATAAATATACGAAGGGACCATATAAAAAATGCGTTTTGTAGTACAGGTAGTATCGGAAGCAAATGTAAAGATCGATGGAAAGATAAAGGGAAGCATAGGTAAGGGCTTCATGGTCCTTATTGGAGCCGGGAAAGAGGATAATGACGCCATTGCGGATAAGATGGTAAATAAGCTTTTGGGACTCAGGATATTCCCGGATGAAAATGACAAAACAAACCTGTCACTGGCCGATGTGAACGGTGAACTACTCATGATCTCGCAGTTTACCCTCTATGCGGACTGCAAAAAGGGCAACAGGCCGTCCTTTATCAGGGCCGGCGCCCCCGATGAAGCCAACCGGCTTTATGAATATATAGTTGATAAATGCAGACAGAAAGTTCCCAAAGTGGATACAGGGGAGTTCGGGGCACAGATGCAGGTAAGCCTTGTTAATGAGGGCCCATTTACCATAATCCTTGACTCCGACGAACTGACATAATGATGGCATTAAGGAGAATGAAAACATGAAAAATCGGAAAACCTGGCAGATCGTTCTGTTTATTGCCATATGTGTTTGCATTAATGTGGGAGGGAAGCTTACTTCCGTGAAGCTTGGGCTTCCGGTATGGGCCGATTCCTTTGGAACCGCTCTTTGCGCTTATATAGCAGGTCCTGTATGCGGTGCACTCGTGGGAGTAACGGGTAATCTGGCTTACTGTGTTATCAGCCGTCTTTCGGCGGCTTATTCGGTCACTTCTGTTGCGATCGGCATTATCATAGGCATTGCCGCGCGCAGGAGGTGGCTTGACCGCTTCTACGGCTTTATGGTTACGGCAACTTTAGCCATGTTCACAGCCCTTGTGGTTTCGGTTCCTGTCAATTTTCTGCTTGACAAGGGTTATACGGGTAATAAATGGGGTGACGGAATAATCGATTATCTCCTGGTTAAGGCTTGGCCCCCGGTCATATGTGCTATCCTGGGACAGCTGGCGATCGAATTCGCCGATAAGGTACTTACGATCGCGGCCGTTTATGTGGTGCTCCTCATAAGAAAGCATTATAAAAACAAGAACAGAGGGGAAGCCGCAAGTACCGGTGCTCAGGAAGCCTCCGCCCTTCTTTTGCTGACTCTTGTATTAAGCCTTGCCATGTCGGAAAATGTTAAGGCGGCAACCGGTGAAGCACCTGACTACAATGATTATGTCCAGAGTGTATACAGCAGCAATAACGGCCTGCCCTGCGGCGAGGCCAATGACATCGCCCAGACCAATGACGGAGTTCTCTGGATAGGAACATATGCGGGATTATACCGTTATAACGGCCGTGAGTTCAGATGGATAGACGATTACGAGTCCGTCAAGAACGTTAACTGTCTCTATGTTGATGAGGAAGGCCGCTTATGGATCGGTACCAACGACAACGGCCTCTCCATAGTGATCCGCGAGCAGGTGGTAAATGTCCTCGACCAGTCAACCGGTCTTCCTTCCAATTCCGTACGCTGCATCATCCACGCATCCGACGGGTATTACTATGTCGGTACCACTGCCAGTATGCAGGTACTTATGATGAATAACGGTCTGAAGGCTGCCAGTACACTTGACGAGATCAACTACGCCGACAGCATAACCGCCGATGAAAACGGATATGTGGCAACAGTCTCTACCGACGGACATCTCTTTCTCCTTAAACACGGCAGCATCCTGACCTCACTTCAGCTTCCCGGTGAAGAAGAGATCTTTAAATGCTGTGCCTTTTCTCCCGAAGGAACCCTTATGGTGGGAACCACCACCAGTCACATATACTGTTACGATATTTCAGGCGGGGACTTTAAGCAGGTCAACGTTATCAACTGTCCGAATGTCGCAAGCATCAATAATATAAATTATCTGGATGACGGTACACTCTTCATCTCCACCGACAGCGGCGTATCCTATGTGGATAAGAGCGGTTATCATAACCTTAACACGAATGACTTTAACAATTCCATTGACAATATGCTTTATGATTACCAGGGCAACCTCTGGTTCACTTCATCAAGGCTGGGCCTGCTGCGTCTGGCAAAATCACCCTTTAAGGATGTTTATGGCTCTATCGGTATGAAGCGTATGGTCGTGAATGCCATTGTTTTCTGGCAGGACTGCTACTATATAGGTACAGATAAGGGACTTGATGTGGTTGACGCATCATGCCGCAGGCAGATAGAAAACGACATTACAGAGTACCTTGACGGCAAGCGGATCCGCTGTATGTATGTGGACGATAAGGACCATCTGTGGGTGTGTACCTACGGCAGCGGTCTTATCGAGTATTCAAAGGACGGAGAGACCTGGGAATACAATGCAGACAACGGAAGCTTCGGAAACCGCGCAAGGATCGTGACAGGACTGTCCGACGGAACCATTCTGGCAGCCGGAGATACCGGTATCTCATATATAAAGGATCATGAGATAGAAAGGACCATCCGCAATAAGGACGGTCTGATCAACTCGATGATCCTGACGATAACGGAACAAAGCGACGGTACCGTGCTGGCAGGAACCGACGGCGATGGTATAGCCGTGCTCAAGGACGGTAAGGTAACCGATATGCTGACCCGCGAGGAAGGCTTAAGCAGTGAGGTTATCCTGCGTACGATCAAGGATCCCAAGTCCGAGGGAGTATTTATCGTTACCAGCAACAGCCTGTGTTATCTTGAACCGGAGGGAACGATCCGTGTTCTTGACAAGTTTCCTTATTTTAACAATTATGATATCTGGGTTAAGGATGAGGATACCCTCTTTGTAATGTCAAGTGCCGGTATCTATGTGGTGGAACGTGACGAACTCGTTGCGGGCGGCGAGATCGCCTGGGAGCTTTTGGATGCCAGAAGGGGACTGGGTACTTCGCTTACCGCCAATTCCTGGAACTATTACAACGGACGCGGCGAGCTCTTCCTCCCCTGCGATACGGGCGTTTATATCATTGATGTTGAAAAATACAACAGTGATGTCCGTTCCTACCGTATGCAGCTTGCTTCGGTAAGGCTTGACGGAGCCCTGCAGCCCATTGCACGACAGGGGGCCATCGAGATCGGCCGCGGAGTCAACCGCGTAGAGCTGGCACCGGAGATCCTTAACTATACGATCCAGGAACCCAATGTGGGTTATTACCTTGAAGGATATGATACCCAATGGACCATCATTCCCCAGAATAGCCTCAACAATATCATCTACGTTAATTTACCTGCCGGTGATTACACCTTCCATCTGGCCATTTTTGACAGCGCCGGTGAAACCGTTCTGGAGGAGCGCAAGTTCAATCTGGTAAAGATCGGCGAGCTGTATGAGCAGCCCGGATTTTTCTACTATGTGCTGATACTGCTTTCACTCTTCATCATATGGTTCACCTGGCTGGTAGTCCAGAGACAGCTTAACCAGCAGCAGATCAAGCTCAATATGGCCAACGAAACAGTAATGGCCATCGCAAATGCAGTCGATGCCAAGGACGTACGAACCCACGAGCATTCCCAGAGAGTCGCGGAATATTCGGTGCTTATCGCACAGGAAATGGGGTGTTTTAAGGGCCGCCGCAGGAGAAAGGAATTATCCAACCTGCGCAAGGCCGCCCAGATGCATGATATAGGCAAAATCGGCGTTCCCGACAGCGTACTTAACAAGGTCGGACGCCTGACCGACGAAGAATATGAGCAGATGAAATCACATGTTACAAGAGGCGCGGAGATCCTTAAGGATTTCACTCTGGTTGAGCATGTTGAGGAAGGAACAAGATACCACCATGAGCGTTATGACGGCAAGGGTTATCCGGATGGACTGAAGGGAACACAGATACCGCTCTTTGCCCGGATAATAAGTGTAGCCGATACCTTTGATGCCATGACTTCCAACCGTGTATACCGCAATCATATGGATACCGACTATGTCATGAATGAAATGAAACGTGGAAGGGGAACCCAGTTCGACCCGGATGCCCTTGATGCCTTCTTCCGCCTTATAGATAAGGGTATCATAAATCTTGAACAGATCTATGCCCACAAGCGGGCCGAGATACAGAATGCCGATAAAGAGGCCCAGGCCGAGCTTGCGCGACGGGTTGAAGAGGATAAGAAGATACAGCAAAAGGAGATGCAGGAAGGAGCATCGAATAAGGATAAGGAGGAAGATGCGGAATGAAGCGTGTATATATCGCAACTGTTCTGACCTGCCTGGCTATACTGGCTGTTTTGACCGGGGTTTTGAAATTACTTAATCTTACCGGCGGAAAGGAACATCTTACGGTAGGCTTTATTTACGACAATGATGAGAGTACCCCCTATACCTATAATTTCTCACTTGCCAAGGACGCTGTGGAGAAAAAATACGGAGACCGGGTGACTATCCTTACAAGCAGTAATGTACT
>DPZM01000202.1 GCA_003535955.1 Lachnospiraceae bacterium
ATAGAGAGCAAGGCCTATGCTTAAGATTCTCCGCTTAAAGGCCTACGCTTAAGGTAAGGGTTCGACAGGGGGCTCTGTGGCGGCAGGCGTCTCAGGTGCGGCCGGCTCCTCGACTTTTTTAGAGGGTGATGTGTTCTGCCCGTTCTGCGTATTGTGATTCTCTGATGACTGCGTGATGTATCCATCGGCATCGATCACAGCGTAATTCGATATTCCCTGCATATAATTAAGTATCCATTCACGCTTCTCACCTTCCGCGAGGCGGGTCTTGCAGTTCTCCTGAACACAGGGAACAAACTGCAGGGATTTTATGGAACAGTCGGTGTTAAGGGTAACCTTAAGGTATCCGGTATCCACGGTTTTGGAATTGAACCAGAAGTTACCAAGTGAATATATGACGGGAACCCCCTCCACATAATCAAGACCCTGTAAGCAGTGCGGATGCGCTCCCACTATAAGGTCGGCCCCTGCTTCTGCATATTTTTTTGCAAGTGACCTCTGACTGTCCTCAACAAGGTCCGTATTCTCGCTGCCCCAGTGGACAAAGGCCACACAGAAATCCGAGTTGGCCGCCGCCTCTTCAATGACCTTCACATATCGTGTTGCATCAAGGGTCCGAAGGACTCCGGGTGAATCGGCCGTTGCCTCTTTTGTATCGGGATTGGCAACACGTTCTATCTGTGTGGCCGCGGTAAATGATATTGTCTTACCGTTTATCTTAAAGTAGGCAGGCTTGCATGCTTCATCTATGTTCTTTCCGGCTCCCACGAAAGGTACCTTTGCTTCGTTTAATATATCAATTGTATCGATAAGGGCATCAGGACCATGATCATATGCGTGATTATTGGCCAGTCCCACTATGTCAACTCCCATTTCATGAAGTATGTTGACATTTTCGGGCTTGCTCCTGAAGGCGTACTTCTTATCGGCTGTCGGAGTCCCCCTGTTGCTGTAGGGAAACTCATTGTTGACCATGAATATGTCCACGCCCTTGATCCCCTCCATTACTTCGGGAAGGATGCAGTCGTATATACCGCCCGGGCGTTCCCTTAAGGCATTCATATTGGAATAAGCATCGTGGAAACAGATATCCCCGGCAAAGCCCAGAGTCATTTCATCGGGTGATGCCGCATGCATGGAGTATATCTTATTAACATCATCATATATCTCTTCTTCCGCTGTCTCCTGAACCTCCTCCGGATCCGAAGGAGCATTATCCGATACGGATAAAACGGCAGGATCGTCTGTGTTTAAAACGATCACCGGTGCCACAGCGGAATCATTGTCCTTCTCAATAGTAACGGAACCGGCTTCTTCATCTCCCGGCAGACCGACAATCTCCTTGGCCGTATCAATATATTCCTCTGCCACTTCGCAGCCTGTTAAGATAAGACTCATTGCTGCCCAGGCAGCCAGTACCGGAACAAGCTTCCCTTTTATCATACTACCTTCCCGCCCTCATCATTCTTATCGCAGTTTAAAACCCTATATTGAGCATCCATTCCCTTACCTGTCTTTTACGGTAAAAGGGGATGTGCATTGCACATCCCCTTGAATATATCATAATATGATCATTTTATGAAGTATTAGTACTTCGCAGTTGAAACCTTCACACCGGGACCCATTGTGGGAGCCAGAACGATGCTCCTTAAGTACTGACCCTTAAGTGCACTGGGCTTAGCCTTTACAATAGCTTCCATAAGCGTATTGAAGTTCTCAGTGAGCTTCTCCTCCGAGAATGAAGCCTTACCAACGGGAACATGGATGATGTTGGTCTTGTCAAGACGGTACTCGATCTTACCTGCCTTGATATCATTAACTGCCTTGGTAACATCCATTGTTACGGTTCCGGCCTTGGGGTTGGGCATGAGTCCCTTAGGACCGAGTACCTTACCCAGACGACCTACAACGCCCATCATGTCAGGTGTTGCAACAACTACGTCAAAGTCAAGCCATCCCTCATTCTGGATCTTGGGAATGAGCTCATCTCCTCCAACATGATCTGCACCTGCTGCCTCTGCCTCTGCGATCTTATCGCCCTTGGCAAATACGAGAACCCTTGTTGTACGGCCTGTTCCGTTGGGAAGTACTACCGCGCCGCGGATCTGCTGGTCAGCGTGACGTCCGTCACAGCCTGTCCTTATATGGCATTCTATTGTCTCATCGAACTTGGCTGTTGCTGTCTTCTTAACCAGAGCGATCGCTTCAGCGGGCTCATATGCAACTGATCTGTCTACCTGCTTTGCTGCCTCTGTATATTTCTTACCGTGTTTCATATAGACACTTCTCCTTTTCTTTACTCGACGACTCTCCGGTCATAAGGCATCCGCCGCAAGCGGTCCGCCCTTATGACGAGTCTTACTCTTCCACAGTAACGCCCATACTTCTGGCGGTACCTGCGATCATACTCATTGCTGCTTCCAATGATGCTGCGTTAAGATCGGGCATCTTGGTCTCGGCTATCTCCTGAAGCTTAGCCTTTGAAAGAGTTGCAACCTTGGTCTTGTTGGGCGTACCCGAACCCGACTTGATGTTGCATGCCTTCTTGATAAGAACTGCAGCGGGGGGAGTCTTTGTAATGAATGAGAAACTCCTGTCTGCGTAAACCGTGATGACAACGGGGATTATCACATCACCCTTGTCTGCTGTCTTTGCATTAAACTGCTTGGTGAACTCAACGATGTTGACACCGTGCTGGCCAAGTGCGGGACCTACCGGCGGAGCGGGTGTTGCCTTGCCGGCCTTAATCTGTAACTTGATGTAACCTGTAACTTTTTTAGCCATTTTTTCCTCCTTTGTGGTGACTGTGCAGCGGCCAAAAGCTGCTCCCACTTTTCTATACCAAGAGACGCTCTCTTAAGTATTTTTCATCAGTTTGCCCTGCGGATCTCCGCAAAGCTGATCTCAACGGATGTTTCACGTCCGAACAGATCCACGTTGATGGTTGCTGACTGCTTATTGTAGTTGATCTTCTGAACCAGACCGACCGTGTCTTTCCAAACACCTGCCACGACAGCGACCATGTCGCCGACCTCAAAGTCGACGGTGATGTTCTTGGGACGGATACCCAGAGACTTCATTTCTGTCTCGGTCAGCGGAACCGGCTTGCTTCCCGGTCCTACGAATCCCGTAACACCGCGTGTGTTCCTCACAACATACCAGGTCACATCATTCATTATCATATTGATAAGAACATAACCCGGGAACATCTTCTTGGCCGATGTCTTGCGGACACCGTTCTTAAGCTCGGTCACATCCTGCATGGGAACCCTTACCTCAAGGATCTCCTCTTCGAGGTGCCTGTTTTCTATTGCCTTCTCAATGTTTGCCTTAACCTTATTCTCGTAGCCCGAATACGTATGAACCACATACCAGTTTGCTTCCGTACTGTTGTTAGTCTCTGACATATCCGACCTCCTTACAGATTTATAATGAAATCAATACCATACTGAAGACCCATATCGAGAACCGCGATCACAAGACCCACAACTAATGAAATAAGAACGACTGCAATAGTCTGCTTCCTTACTTCTTCCTTGTTAGGCCATATAACCTTCTTATACTCAGCCTTCAGGCCCTTGAACCAGCTTCCGCTCTTCTTGGCGGCATTCTCAACTGCATTCGTATTCTCTGCCATGATTACTCCTTTATTTTGTTTCCTTATGCATTGTGTGTCTCTTACAGAACCTGCAATACTTCTTGGTCTCCATCCTGTCGGGATGAGTCTTCTTGTCCTTGGTTGTGTCGTAGTTACGATTCTTGCACTCTGTGCAGGCAAGTGTGATCCTTGTACGCATTTTTTTACCTCCGCACTTATAAAAAAATTCAATCTAAAAGGAACGCTTGTTAAGCGCTCGCCCGAGTATCATACCATACGGACTATGATACGTCAACAACATTTTTCCGTCTTTTACCTATTTCTTCACCCATAAGGACCGGTATTTCCCTTGAGCTGTTAACTGCTGCTTTTATATCATCCCTGAGCCCCACCCTTCCGCCGGGTATAAGAACTATGATCGTAGAACCGCCGTATTCGAAATGTCCCTTTTCCTCTCCCCTGCATACAAGAGCGCGTGACTTTATCTCATTGACTATCCTTCCGACAAGCATGGCTCCGACTTCCATCTGGACACACCTTCCGAAATGGTCGGTATCAATAACGGAATAATCCCTCGTATTCTCTATAAAGACCGGATACTTTAAAAGGGCTACGGGCTGTACCGTGTGATAAACCCCCTGAATATGCCTGTCGGCATACTTACTGCCCGAATCAAAATAAACATATCTGTGATAATGGTTCACACACAGACGAAAAACAAACGCATACCCGCCCTTAAAATGGCCGGCAAGCTTTTTGTCCCGAAGGAGACTCTTTATCGAAAACCTGCTCTGCTTGACACAAAGCTCCGTATTTTCATCAATATCATATACGCTCAGCAAACCGTCACAAGGGGAAATAAGGGCATCCCTGTCACGGTTTATGACCCTCATTCCTTCCTTGATCCTTCTGCAGAAAAAATCATTGAAGCTTCCTATATTGTCAAGCTCGTAGTCCTTAAGACGGATCGAGTGACTTCTCACAAAAGGAGGGATCAATATCCTTGAGAAGCCGCTGTCAAGAAGAATCCCTGAAAGATCCGACACCGGCCGGCTTATAAGGGGTCTAAGGAGGATCCTGCCCGGTATTGTGTTATACAAAAAATCAAGCGCCTTCATGCCCACACCGTAAAGGCCACAACAAAGGCGATAAATTCCGTAATACCTATCGCGATCAGCACGGCCAGACCCAACTTGCCGGGTTTCTTTATCTTAACATTGAGAAGAAATGCCATGGCGGTGATCAGCATGACCAGAAAATAGATACCCGTCAGATCCCACCTCGTCATATAATGCAGCAGCATCACAAGCGGAAATATAAGAGCCGCGGACGTTACCGGAAGACCGATAAAATAGGTTATACCCGTTTCATTTGCCTCCTCCGTCCTTAAGTCCGAGGTTGCATTAAAATACGCAAGCCTGATAAGAGCAGCCAGCACGTAGAAAAGGGCAATTACCAGAAAAATAATAAGGACTGAATACCTGCCTTCGTAATCACGCCTTCTGACTATCTCCGTAAATATTCCGCTGATGCGCAGCTGGGCAAGTCCTATCGACACGGGAAGAATACCGAAACATATAAGGTCAGCCAGCGAATCGATCTGGATACCGAAATTGACTGCCATCTCGGTCCTGTTTTTCTTGGTACGGGCCACCTTGCCGTCGAAGGCATCCATTATACCCGATACCATCAGAAAGAATATCCCGATGTCCGGATG
>DPZM01000031.1 GCA_003535955.1 Lachnospiraceae bacterium
AAAAACTGATATCCTGATTTTTCATCCTCAACAAGAACTATCGGATTCTTTTTCTCCGCAGGATATCTATCCGATTCAAACAGAGGATAGAATTCATGATATATTTTCTCCGGAAAGTGGAATCTACCCGTTGTTCTTATCCCGTATATTTCATTTACGCTATATGGAAGCCTCCTAAGGGGTTTGCGGGTTATCAGAACGAAATAGTTGTCCGACCCTGAAACGGTATCGGCAAAATCTTTAGAAAAAATAAAACCATATCCTTCATCGATAAATATAATGCTGTTGTGAATGCTCTCAAAATAACGTTCCCATGAATCAGCGGCACCGTAATACACTTCACATCTTACATCGGAAACAAAAGACACACCGCTTGACTCACCGCGCATACCATACTCCCTCAGCAGGCTGACCAGTGTTGTCTTACCCGATGCGCTGTCCCCCTGTATTATCGTTATATTTCTCTTTATATCAAACTCATACTTGAGCCTGCGCGTCTCAACTACGATATGATGCCTACCCTTCATCGTAATCCTCCGCATTCAAAATATCCAGTGCCGCAAATGTGTAATCCCTGATATTTTCCACTATTTCACCCGTGTTATCTATCCTGATCCTAAATGGCTCCAGATCATTAAATTCCATAAAATATTCAAGCATAACCGTTATGTCCTCTAGCTTCCCGATCTCAAGAAGCCATCTTGCACAGTTATTTCCGCAGCTTGTAGCATCAAATACAAGTTCAGGGCACTTATATATGCAGATAAGCGTCTGGACCCCACCCGATAATTCTCCCGGCGATATTGGACCCAACACCTCACTGTCTATAAGGTTACCACCCTTATAGTCCGATCTGTCAATATCACGCAGAAAGCTTCTCACAAGCGGGTCTGCCAACCATTCCGGTGCGTAATTGGCCTTGAACCATGACGGCCCGTAAAATGCATTTTCCACCTTGCCAAAATGAATATTAAGCATATCTCCTCACCTCAGATCACAGTGCTACCTTGCAAAATCATGCTATGTGCTGTTCTGAATATTACAAATCATATTATAACAAAAAAATACCCAAACAGTCCATATGACCATAGCGGATGATCATGCTTCACCGAGGTATCCGTACTTCTCGGAAAATACCTTGACGGTTACCTTGAGCACAGATATAGCACGCCGGTCTGTATGTTCGCGTATGGCCGTAAGAATGCTGTCCATAACTCCGTCAAATAATCCCCACTCCTTAAGCTTATCAAGGGCAGAATCAGTATTGATACACTTATACATTTCCTTCACCATGTTAGAAGTTCCCCCGCAGAGGGCCAGATGGGTACACATTATCTCCATCCTGCCGTCCGCAACCCGGGAATGGGTATTCATGATACCGCCTGCCAGCTTGACAAGCTTGCCAAGATTACCCACAAGAAGCATTTCCTCAAATCCGTAAGTACCGGCCATATCAATGGTCTCGCCTATAAAATTGGAACATTTTACGGCACCTTCAAGGGACATGCCCAGGTCATTCTTAACGTAACTCTGTCCGTACAGTCCGGGAGTGACAAGCAGTGACTTCTTCCCAAGCGCCGCCTGCTGCTTTATCTGCACTTCTATCGTATCAACGATCGCCTTTTCACTCATGGGTTCAAGGATCCCGCTCGTTCCAAGGATCGAGATACCTCCCTCGATCCCAAGCTGTGGATTGAAGGTCTTATCGGCAAGTATATCCCCATTCTCTACCGATATGGTGACAAGAATGTTCCCTTCATACCCTGCCTCATTCCTTACCGAATCAACAGCCTCAAATATCATCCTCCTGGGCACCTTGTTGATGGCCGGATAACCCACAGGCTGCTCCAGGCCTTCCTCGGTCACCGTACCGACGCCCTCTCCGCCGGCAAGAAATAATCCCGGGAAAGCGTCATCCGTAAAGGCTGTTTTTTGAGTTATGTCAACCTTTTCTACTGACGCTGTTATCTTGGCTCCGTTCGTAACATCAGGATCGTCTCCGCTGTCCTTGATAACATAAAAGGCAGCTGTTTCAGGGGCAGCATTCATCCCGTTGTCTGCCTGTATTATGTCAACCTCTACCTTCTCGCCAGAAGGAGTTATAAGGGATACCCTGCCAAGGCTTTCATTCATAAGCAGTTTCTTTGCTGCCCCGTAGGACGCTGCCGCCGCACAGGTCCCTGTGGTTATCCCTTTTCGCAGTAACTTCCCGTTTTTTGCCACATATTCAGAGGGTGCCTTTTCAAAAAAGCTTTCATACGCTTTTGCCGGAATATCAAAGAGGGTGCACAGATACTCATCCGTAAGAACTTCCTCTGGCGTTCCTATCCTGTCGATTCCCTTACTGCCGATACATACGATCCTGTCCGATACCTGCTTTGCAAAATCAATCTCATGCATGGACATGATTATCGCCGTGCCTTTATCCCTGGCAAGACCTTTGAGTATCTGCAAAAGTTCGATCTTATACTTTATATCAAGAAACGATGTGGGTTCATCAAGCACTATAAGCTCAGGCTCCTGGGCTATACAGCGGGCAAGGAGTATCCTCTGTTTCTGGCCGTCGGATATCATGTTAAAGTCACGGTCGGCAAGCTCATACGCATTCACCCGCCCTATCGCTTCACTCACTATCCTCCTGTCCTCATCCCCAAGAAGGCCGAAGCTTCCCGTATAAGGGTACCTTGCCGTTGCGACCACATCGAAGCAGGTCATAAGCTCGGTCTTTATGCGGTCGGTCATAAGGAGCGAAAGCTTCCTTGCCAGTTCGCCCCTGCCGATCCCTGTCATGTTCCGGCCGTCTATATATACCGCTCCCCTTATGAGGCCCAACTGTCCTATAATGCTTTTAAGCACTGTCGACTTGCCCGAACCGTTAGGACCTATAAGGGTAAGTATCTCTCCCTTGTTTACACCAAGTTCCACATCTTCTACGATGATCTTCCCGGCGTAGCCTGCTGCCATGGCATCAGTGTGCAGATATGAAGTTATATCCGGTTCCTGTTTGTTCTTCCTCATTCTTTGTTAATCTTCTTTTCTGTTTCTTAATAGTACAGCAAGCACTATCGGTGCTCCAAACGCTGCGGTCACGGTGCTTATGGACAGTTCCGTTGGGGCAAATACCGTCCTTGCGATAAGGTCGCACATAAGGCAGAAAAAGGCCCCTCCAAGGAAGCATCCGGGTATCAGGACAATGGGCTTTGAAGTTTTAAAAAGTGTTTTTACAAGGTGCGGAACCGCAACACCCACGAAGGATACAGGACCTGCAAATGCGGTTACCGTTGCCGACAACACGCTTGATATGAGGATCAGCAGGACCCGAAGGAGCCTTACGTTCACTCCCACATTCCTTGCATAAACATCTCCCATCTGATATGCCGACATGGGCTTTGACAGCAGGAAGGCAAGAAAGGCCGTAACAATAACCGTAACAGACATGACTCCCACATGATCCCAGCTCGTTCCCGAAAAGCTTCCCAGCGACCAGCCATGCAGGTTTACTATGTTTGAATCATCCGCAAATGTGATCACAAAATCAGTCACCGCAGAGCATATATATCCTATCATGACCCCGCAGATTATAAGCACCGACATTCGTCCAACCTTACCGGATACAGCAAGGACAAAGAGCATGGATATCATGGAACCCGCAAAGGCAGCTGTGATTATGGCAAGAGAACCCATGGAAAAGCCATAACTTAATGATGCGACCATTGCAAGAGCCACCGTCAGCTTGGCACCCGACGAGATGCCAAGGATAAAGGGACCCGCTATTGGATTGCGGAAGAAGGTCTGCAGGAGAAAACCCGATACCGACAGGGCACCTCCAAGAAGCAGCGCGGCCAGGGCCCTTGGCAGACGGATATCCCTTATTATCCTTGCCGCTGTATCATCCGATGTCCTCCCTGATAAGTACATGACCGCGTCGCTCAGGGAAATACCCACACTGCCTATACATATATTCATTATCATCAGCATGACCACGAGGATCAAAAGTAGTATAAATATGATCCTGTATCTCTTCTTCACATTCTCCTGCAATTTCCACCTCGATCTATCTGACCTGTTTTAGAAATATGAGATCTTTATCGGACACATCCGTGTCATTGAATATCCTGTCAAAGTCAAGTATAAGGTCAGGAATGCTCATCGTCCTCTGGAAGAGGTTATCATCCGTGGTATATACCCGTCCTTCCTTGACAGCTTTAAAATCGGCAAGCATTTTATCCTTTCCGATAAGCTCTTCGATGCTGCCGATACTTTCGTCGATCGTTCCGTTATATATAAGTATATCAGCATCCCTGGCTCCTGCATAGAAGGCTTCCATCTGCATGTTCACCGTCGACAGGGCATTGCCGTCATCTTCGCCGGCCGTATCGGGTATATACTTTCCACCTGCCATGGATATCATCCTGCTTATATAGTCATTGCTTTTGCGTACATTCACCGCCCCCGTTGATGTAATATAGAAAAACGCAACGGAAGGTCCGTCAGTAGCACCGGATGGATCGGTCCCTGTAATAAGAGGTGCCACATCCTTAAGCTTATCTTCAAAAACCGCTTGCGCTCTGTCTGGCTGACCGGTAAGAAGTCCGTAAAGCTTTATCCACTCCATACGTCCAAGGGGATGCGGCTCGTAGCTTGATACCTCTACAAGCACAGGGATCCCAAGTGAATTAAGCTTCTCGATGACTTCCGGTTTATGGTAGATCATGGTATTCTCTATGGCAAGGTCACATCCCCCGGCAAGCA
>DPZM01000162.1 GCA_003535955.1 Lachnospiraceae bacterium
CCCTTACAGCCTTCTCAACAACCTCTGTGGGAGCCTTGGCAAGCTTCTCCCTTAAGGTCTGCTCCTTCATACCGCCTACATATTCAGAATGACGGTAGTAAATCTTCTGGTCAAGCTTCTTACCAGTAACTGTGATCTTGTCAGCGTTAACAACGATAACATAATCACCGGTGTCTGCATGAGGTGTGAAGATGGGCTTGTTCTTACCCCTTAAAATCTTGGCTACCTCAGATGCCAGACGTCCTAATGTATATCCTTCAGCATCAACGACATACCATTTTCTCTCAACGGCAGCCTCGTTTGGCATAAAAGTCTTCATTATCAGTTCCTCCGTTAAACCAGCGCTCGTGTTGGGAAATGACACTTACGCATCCATATTTATTATCCTTAACAAGGGTGTAAACACCGGGGCTATGGCGCACTCCACCTCTTGTCACGCCTAAATATTATATTACACGCCTCCCCGTGTGTCAACGATTATTTTCAGATAACGGCGAAGTCCCGCGAATCAAAGAGATATAGCTACACTTTTACTCATTATAAAATGCGAGGATAGCTCTTGTTTACTGGCTTTCCTCGCATTTAGACTGTCAAAGACAGGGATTATAATTTACTGACAGGAAAAAAGCAAACTCGTATTATCTCTTTTTTTCCTTAAATGATTTCATATCCTTCGCCTTAATGGTGAATGTAGCGGTTTTGCTTCCGATGGCTGTGCCGGTGCCGGTGACCATAACCACAGCCTTGCCTCTTGCAGTGTTCCCGATATAGGTAACATTATAGTAAGAGGGATTAACCTTGACCATGGAGCCCGACTTCACATATACATCTATGGCAGGACATACAGGTAAACCGGTATAATCCTGTGCTGCTAAGCCCTTTGCGGTACCTGCCGCTGTGATCTTGGCCTTGGATAAGTCAAACCTGGTGTTGTTTGCTTTGATTATGTTAAATGTGCCCGAAGCCGTTTCAGATGCGTAATTACCCTTGCCGGTAACCTTAACTGTGATCTTCTTACTGTCTTCTGTAAGTTCTACAGGCTTACCCGTAATGTTTACATCACCGTCGAAGTATTCAACTGTGTAGTCAGATTTATTAAGCAGTTCACCATTAAGTTCAACATAAGGCGCAGGCGCATATTTGCCCTTCTTATTATAAATCATATCAGGCACATAAACTTTCGCACTCTTAATGTGCGCCGCGCTGATCGTAAATGTACCTGCAGCAAGCGGTTTCCTACCCTTATAGTTGCCTATGAAAGTAACTGTATATTTGCCTGTTGCACCGGCCTTCTTATTGTTCGAATACTTGATCTTGTAATCAACGCCTTCCCTAAGAGTTGAGGGTGCCCCATCCCTGACTGCGGTCACGATGACAGCGGGCATAACTCCGCTCTTCTTATATTCGATCTCTGCATCAGGATCCTCAAGAGCTGCCGTAACAGCCGCCTTGTCCTTATCCGGCGTTATCGTAAATGTTCCCTTGGCAGATCCGGTATAATCTCCGCATCCGGTCACGGTATAATTAACTTTGCCGGCGTCCACATTATCTCCATAACTTATGATGAAATCGGTATCTTCCGTCAGTACCTTACCAGTAGGATCAGTAACTGTGATTTCTCCGGGCTCGCTCTCAGTTGATACTTTAAGCATCTGCGGCGAGCCGTCATATACACGGCTTAATCCCTTTTGTGCAGTAACCTTGATGGTCACGGCTGTCACGGCAGCCTTAGCCTTAACTGTTACCGGTATATCTTTGATCTCACCCGTAAAGTTACCCTTACCCGTAATGCTTATGGTAGGCGACGCATCAGTAGATGCGAACTTAAGAGAAGGAGTGCTTCCCGTTATGGTTATATCTTTTGCCGTAAGCGCCTTGCCCATGTAACTTACCACAGGAGCAAACTTCTTACCCTCTTCAGCGATGAGTCCCGATATTGCAAAATCTGAGGTCAGGTTGCCCGCGCCGTCATCTATGCAAGCCGGAACGATATAGAACTCAAGGCTTGTGCCTCCGCTGTAATCGCCTTTACCTGTAATGGTTGCAGTTGAAGCTTTAGCGCTTACCGCCGTATTATTGGCGTACTTGACGGTATAATCAACTCCTTCTGTCAGCACATTGCCACCAGCCTCAACTATAACTTCAGGAGTAAGCCTTCCGCCTGTATAGGTCATCTCATAATGAGAAGTCCCGGAATTATATGACAGGCCTTCGGAATCTCCGAAATAAACCAGCATTCCTGTCTCTTTTACTGTACCAGCAGGTATTATGACTTCGCTTTCCGTGGTATCCTTCCTGCCGGCTGCATCCAGATACAGACGTCCGCATTCTTCACAGATGTAATACTCGATATTGCCGGGCTCTGTTTTGGTCGCTTCTGTCCGCGCTATCTTCTTTAGGTTATGAACATGGTTGCCTGCAGGTATCACCCTCTCCTCAGTATGAGAAGCATCGCGCTTGCAAACTCTCTTTTCCCTTCCTGCAGTCGTCTCGGTTGCAGGAGTTATAGTCTCCCATTTATCCCAATCGTGTCCGAAAGCAGGGATGATGAGCGTGCTCTTATCTGAGATCTCATTCTTGCCCTCCGCATCCGAATAAGCCTTCAGGCAACCATAGCAAATATAGAACTCTTTATTACCGGTTTCTAAGCATGTTGCTTCCTTAGCAGCTATAAGATTAAGTTTATGCTCGTGCTCGGGCACTACTTCTTCTTTTTCCTTAGGAATGACTTCAGTCTTAGTCTCACCGCAAGTAATGCAGGTATACTGTATGGATCCCTCCTGTGTAGTCGTCGCTTCCTTCACTACAGTTCCGTCATCCCAGTTATGAGATTCCGTCTCAACATAACCGCAGCCTTCAAATGTACAGGTATGTGAATGTGTATCCGCCCCGTCAGACTTATAATCTCCGAACTCATGCTCAGTATGAGGCAGTGGAAGATCTTTTTTTATCAGACTGTAGGGCTTGATCTGCGGCTTGCCTGTAATGTTGATGGTGATAGGAATATCGACCACATCAGTGATAAGGGTATCACTTATTCCGACGTAGAACTTAAGGGTAACATCATATTCTCCCACCGGAGCAGACGCTGTACCCTCTATGGTATTTCCCAGGGGGCCGATAATGAGTCCTTCAGGCATCGGATGTGCGGGATCTGCCTCCACATTTATAACTGTGTGTTTATTAAAGTGGGTATCAGGACAGTTCCATTCATAATCAGTCAGAACAAAGACATCTTCAGCGCCCTGCATGATATCAAAAGAGGCACAGGGAAATGTAATGGTGTCCTTTTGTTCCTTGATTGGGGTATTACCGCCAAATGTCCATGCGATCTCAACCTGTTTATGATCATCTGATGCAATTCCCTGAAAACTCAGGTTCGGATCATCATTCAACGTCCAGTCAACCAGATCATCGAATTCAAAATCCGTTGTCTCCGAATCAACCTCAAGAGTCAGTACAAAGCTCGAATCCTCTTTGATCGTTTTGTTTATTTCCAGGTTTTTCCATTGCAGATCCTTTACCTTGACTCTGGGATCACTGCAGTATATGGAATCCTTAGTCGGAGGATCACCGTGCAGGAACAGATCATTAAATCCAAACAGTTTCACGCTGCTTATGGTCTTATCCCAGTTGCCCTTTTGGACCGTGGCGACAAATTTACCGCCGTTAATGCCTCCGCCGACACCGTGATCGCAGTCGAGACCTGCCATATACGTACCCGCATCCGCCGCTGTTACATTGGATATCTCAAGATAGGTGCCATCTGAATCCTGCCATATTCTGTATTTTCCGCCGCTTGTAATCTCCTTGTTATCCTTAAACCACCGATACCCATAGCAGTGCTTACAACCCGCCGCATCACAAGGCGCCGAGATATATGCTGTCATCCCCTCATACAGAGTAATATTTTTCTTCTGTCCCTCCTTATGTTCAAAGGAAGGCACATAGCATGTCTCCACTTCATTACTCGCCATACTGCCGCGAGAGTTCGTAAAGATGCATGCGTATTTAGATGTGCCTCTCGGAATGACATAAAGCGTATTCTCCCCATCGCCCTCGATCTTAGTGGAATCCTTATATGATTCATAAGAGGGACTAGTTTTTATCCAGTATGAACTTGTGGCATTCTCAGCCTGTGCCGTAAGTTTCACCCTTTCACCCATAGACGTGGCTATGAGCTGCTTTTCAGGCTGCTTCTTGATCCTGATCGGTTCATCGTAGGATACTGCAAACAATGCGACGTTGCTGGACGTGATCTCATAGCTTCTCGTGCCCTCATATCTCTCTTTCACCGTGATCATGATGATATAGCTCTCATTCTCCTTGAGTTTGGAAGATAGTCCCGAAATAGCCGTGGCAAGATCGATCTTAGAGTCTCCGAGAGCGGTTCCGCAGGTTCCGAGTTTATTACCGTCAAAATCCCATACCTCATAGGTATAGACCATCTTATGCTCCCTGCCTGTGGTCTTGGCAGTCGTATCAAAGACCGGATCGACCTTTGTCTGTACAAGCATATCCCCGCTCTTTTTCGGATTCCTCACATCATCCGAAGAACGATTGATGAACTCTACTACAGGTTTTTCGGAGTGAGAGTTGGGACTGATGAGAAGGGTTCTGCCAAAATCGGGTAAGCCATCCATCTCACCTGTAAACAAGGCCCACATAGCATCGTTTTTCGTTTTAGATTCATCTTTTATCGTGAGATCCTTGTATCTGATCCTGGTGGCGACGCCACCGGTCATATCAATGCCGAGCCACACGCCCTCCTTGCCGCAGACAAGATTATCCGGAGTAAAGCCGAGTTCACCAAATGTAGTTTGAGCGTAAGAGTGACTATCTCCTCCATAGTGAATACCCCTGGCATCATAATCATATTTATCCAAAGTGAACTTTCCTGCGAGAATACTGACATTCGTTCTGTTTGGTTCCTTGTCATAAAAAGGATCATCTATCTGAAATACATCTGCGCTCGCATACCCGTTAAACTCACCCTCAATAATATTGAGATTACCGGAATAAGCTTCGATAACGGCGTTTCGGTCATACATATTGTTCCATTCCGCCTTGAGTTTTCCCTGACTTATCAACATTTCATACATTTCATCGACGGTATACATATATGACCCGTCAGGATTTCTAAAATCACCTGTTCCATATTTACAAATCTGATTAACATGACTATATCCTCTTCCATAGAACTCCCCGCCATTTATGGTGACATTTCCGCTGTTAAGTTCTATTGCAGTCCCGTTAACATACTTCTGTACGTCAACATATACTCCACTGGTTACGAATATATCACGATACGATTCAGCACTCGCACGGCCTGCTGCAACCTTACCTCCGTTTACTATAAGGTTGGCTCCGTTCACCTCGAATATGTCTCTCTGCTGATTATGCACCTCAAATGTATCAACAAACAGATCCCAATACCCTCCTATATAGGTATACAAATGAGGGGTGGAACCATCATAGAAAAGCTTGCCCTTATTATCTTTATCATTAAGGATAAAGGTCGTGCCGGAATCAAGTTTAAACATTGTCGAATCTTCATGCCAGTTGCTGTAATCAGCAACCACATTATAACCATTTAAGTCAAGCCTCTTGGTGCCCCTGCCTACAGTCAGCCAATAAGGGACCGGTTCCGTATTATTATCATCCCAATGTTCTTTGTACCAGGGATCAATAGTTGCGATATCGCTGTCATACTCTGCTCTGTAATACGGTACCTCTTCATACAGATCCGATTTCAATCTGATGTTCACATCGCCATTCTGAGTCATCAGCCGTTTGAATACTGACATATCGGTGACTATCGTCCATTCAATATCATTATCCGCTTCCACAGAGTCAATTTCAGACTCAACACAATCGTCCACCGCATCCTCTGCAGCAACAACCTCCGATTCACTCTGTTCTACGATCTCATCTTCTTCCGCGTCCGAATAATCCTCCAAAGACACATCAGATCCTTCACAGGATATGATCTCACCGTCTTCTTCAGACACGATATCCGGTCCTTCAGCTGCTAATACCGTCATAGCCGCTTCAGGCACGGTTC
>DPZM01000132.1 GCA_003535955.1 Lachnospiraceae bacterium
AATTTTGCTTCCAAACTTGAGATTACACCAAATATGGTATATCCTCAATACTTTTTATACCATATCTATTTGTCTACCTTGATGAGCATCCATCCTTCTTCGGGATTCTCCCATACTTTTTCCCCAAGGTTCTCAAATCCCTCATATACCACATCATACCTCTCTATGACTTTTTCTCCGACATATATATAGTCAAGATCATATTTTTCCGCAATACCCCTGCAGTACTCCCTGTTTCCGTATTCGTAAAAATCCCTGACCTCATCATGTCTCATACTCACATCATCGGGATCGTTCCTCCATACCCACTCATGCACATACCATCCCGAAACCGTTACCGCGCCTGTAAATACGGACAGCCTGTTTTCCGGGCTGTAACTGGCCCCGGCCTCCTCAATGATATGGATCTTCCTTCGTCCGTCACCGTTAAGGATCTTTAATGCCTCCCTCATGTCATCATAGGAAGGATCACCTTCAATAAAAGACGTTGCCGAAATACCCTGCCATAAATCCGTCTTCCATACATCTCCGAACCAGGCCTTTACCGACATGGGCATATAAGCCGTAAGCATGACCGACAGGCAGGTAAGCAGCCCGGCGCCGATCCGGCAGGCTCTTCTCCCCTCCTTCATAAGAAGGCCGGTTGCCGCTCCCGTTACGACCGACAGAAGTATAAATGCCTGAAAAGTCAGCTTAAACATTGTGTTATAGCGTTCATACTCATCTCCGTAAATATCCTTCACATAAACGACCTCCGGCAAAAGTATGAGTCCGAGCCCGCACAGGGTCATGGCTGTTATGGTCAGCAGCTGAAGTTCATTCCCTCCTGTATCATTGACCTTTTCATTTCTTCGTTTAAGTGTTCCGGCAAGTGCCAAAAGCATCACGAATGCACTGCTTATAAAAAAGGGGAACCAGATGATCATAAGCTTATTCATGGGTGAATGTCTGTCACATAAATGGATACCCGAAGCGGGACTTATATAGGAGCGGGTGAACGGGAGCATAAGCAGGGCTCCGGTAAGATATATGATGAGCCCCTTTAAAAGTACATATGCGATCGTCTTTAACCTGCAGCCGTATTTCTTAAGATCGGTGAAAAGGATCACAGCTCCGCATACGATAAAATATATGGGAAAATCCCAGAAATTCATGCCTTTAAAAAGTCCAAGAAGCAGTCCCATGAGTATGATATGCCGCGACAGGAATCTCCTTGCGTTCTCCCATTTTTCATCCCTTATAAGGATATAGTCCAGAAGTATGATAAGAAGTACCGTCACAAAGATCATGTTGCATACATGGGCGTGAAGGTCTCCGAGTATAAGTGTATACGAAGGAAATTCATGTTTCGCCTTATCAAGTGTTTCCGGATCATAGCCTATAAAAAGCGTAGATGAGGGAAACCAGTAAGAATAATCAGGATCATGTAATATGTGCTTTCTGTATATCTGTTTAAAGATACCATAGACAATAAAGTGCCCGTTGCCCCCGCAGGAAGTTAAGAGCGCAGATACTATCCCTCCGAATACAGACATCCCCTTTTTCATTCCTTCAAATGAATTTAAAAAGGACTGTACCATACCGAACACTGTCAGGGTAAGACCTGCAAAGATCGTACAAAGCATATAATTGTAGCCATAGCCGGGGCCGACAAAGGATAGCCTGCACATAAAGACAGAAAGAGCCTGTCCTAAGTAATAATAATTTACATGCTCATTGGCTGCCCAGATATCCTCAAAGGGGAGCTTCTGCTGGCGGTACATGGCATTCATGAATCCGAAATCCATATACTGTTCGGTCTGATAATCTATAAGGGGCTTATAGCCCTTAACAAATACAGCCAGAATAAAAAGTCCGGCAAAAAGGACAAATCCAAACAAAAACCGCTTTCTTTCAAGCCTTCTGTCCTTGTCCGTCTCCCCCGCTTCATCCACATAAAAGTACCCTTTCTTATACCTGTAGAGTAAAGAAAGGGCAATATACGAAAACAATCCGGACAGAACCGTAAAAGAGTTAAAAATAAGGCCTGTTGCAGAACACACAAACCATACCGGTGCAAAAACAAGGGCCATACCAAGCCCCATGTAGAATGTGAACGCTCCGTCGACAAACCTTAATCTTCTGAAATGAAAAACCGCCCTGGCTGTCACAGCAAGCGCAAAACAGGCGGCAAGCCAGCACAGCAAAGATATAAAACCCATTCCCTACTTCCTCACCAGCTTGAGTATATCGTTATACATAACAAATACCATCAGGAGCATAAGAAAGGCGAAACCTATAAAATTAACAATTGCCTCCTTGTCACGGCCAAGAGGCTTGCGTCTTATCGCTTCAATGAAGAGAATTATAAGCTTCCCTCCATCCAGCCCGGGAAGCGGGAGAAGGTTCATTATACCAAGAGAAGCCGAGAATATAAGGGCAAGATTAAACATGTTAAGTACTACCGTGGGAAGGCCTTCCCGCCTTGCCTCATTATATATCTCACTCACCATCCCCGCCATACCGACAGGACCGCTTAAAGCATCCGCTCCCAGTCTCCCGAGAATAAGTCCCTTAAGACCCTGTACGGTAGACCTTACATTCATTCTGACATAATACAGGGAATATTTAAGTATATTTCCCGAAGTCCATTTGTCTATGCTCCTGCCAAATACGATACCGAACATATACCTTCCGTATTTCTCATCGTATTCGGGCTTAACCGTTGCAGTATATGTTTTGCCGTCCCTTATATAGGTAAGGTTAACCGGGCTGCCGTCACTCACTATATTATAGATGATAACCTCGGTAGACAGATCGACCCTGTTATTGTTATACTTAACGATCCTGTCTCCTGCCCTTAAACCGGCTGCCTCTGCCGGTGAACCCGAACTGACCTCATCGAGTTCCGTGGTCATGACCACCGTACGCCCTGACATGGAAATGATCAGGACACTGAATACAAATGCCAGGATAATATTAAAGAACGGACCTGCGAAGGTTGTCATTATCCTTGCCCACACACCGGACTTGTTAAACAACCTGTCAGGATCTTCACATTCGGGATCATCCTCAAACACACACGCTCCTCCGAAGGGAATGGGTTTAAGGCAATATCTCGTATCGTTCTTCACAAAGGAAAGAAGGGTCGGTCCAAAACCCACCCAGAACTCCTTAACATATATCCCGTTTGATTTGGCCACTATCAAGTGTCCGAATTCATGTACAACCACAACTATACACAGAATGATCAGTGTATAGAGGATACTTACTATACTCATACTACCCACCTGCTGTTTATATAAGCGTAAACTTCTGCCTCCGCCTGAAGTATCGTATCAACATCAGGCATATAACTTACCTTATGTGCTTCCATGCTGCCCTCTATGATATCATATATGTCAAGGAACCCGATCTTTTTTTCAAGAAAGAGTGCAACTGCCCGCTCGTTGGCTGCGTTAAATACCGTAGGCATTGTCCCGCCTGTTTTTGCGGCATCAAGGGCCAGCTTAAGCCCGCTGAAGGTTTGGGCGTCAGGCTCCATAAAAGTCATTTGCGACAGCTTATAAAAGTCAACCCGTCTCCCGTCAAGAGGCCTTCTGTCGGGATAAAAAAGCGCATACTGGATAGGCAGCTTCATATCCGGCATGCCCAGCTGCGCGATCACGGCCCCGTCTTCGTATTGGACCATGGAGTGGATTATGCTCTGAGGATGGATTATGACCTGGATCCTGTCAAGCGGAACATCGAAGAGCCACCTTGCCTCCATTACCTCAAGCCCCTTGTTTACTAAAGAAGCGGAATCAACCGTTATCTTCCTCCCCATCGACCAGTTGGGGTGTTTAAGCGCATCCTCGACCGTCATCGTTCTGAGTTCATCCCTCTTCTTATTCAGAAAGGGACCGCCCGAAGCAGTCAGGAGTATTTTCTCGATCCTCTTTCTGTTTTCCCCGTTCATGGACTGGAATATGGCACTGTGTTCACTGTCAACCGGCAGTATCTTCACTCCCGTCTTCTTAGCAAGAGGCATTATTATATGGCCAGCGCATACAAGGGTCTCCTTGTTGGCAAGCGCTATATCCTTACCTGCACTTATCGCTGCTATGGTAGGCCTTATACCGATCATTCCCACCATGGACGTCACAACACAGTCAACACTATCAAGTGTTGCAGCCTCTATCAGTCCATCCATTCCGGCAGTTATCTCTACTTTAAGGTCCGATATCCTGAGTTTTAGTTCAGATGCCCTGTCCTTGTCAAATACAGCAACCAGATCCGGCTTAAATTCCCTGATCTGTTTCTCCAGTACATCAATATTTGAACCTGCGGCGAGAGCGCCTATCTTCAGCTCATCGCTGTGTGCCCTTACTATTTCGGTTGTCTGGGTGCCTATTGAACCGGTAGAACCCAGAATTGCTATCGTTTTCATAAAAATACCTCAATGATCTGATCTATCTACAGTCCCATGAATATCGCCGCCAGAAAATATATCATCGGAGCCGTGAATATTACGGAATCAAACCTGTCAAGGATTCCGCCGTGACCCGGGATTATGGTCCCGTAATCCTTAACGTCATAGTTACGCTTAAAGGCCGATGCGGCCAGGTCTCCTACCTGCGAAACAACTGCCCCCACTGCCCCTATAACGATAAAGGGAAGAACACTGAACCCCCTTGGGAGCTCGTAAGCGCCCTTAAATATATATGCGAATATGGCGGCAAAAAGGATCGAACCGGCTATACCGCCTATCGCTCCCTCTATGGATTTCTTGGGGCTTAAGATAGGAGCCAGCTTATGTTTCCCAAACTTCATACCGACAAGATAAGCACAGGTATCGCATATCCAGGATGAAATATAGATCAGCCAGACAGTATACAGGCCAAAGCGCATAGACCTGGTCAGAAATATAAATCCCAGCATTACGGGAACATACATAAATCCGAAAAAAGCCTTGACTATAAGGTCACTCTCGTATTCCGGAAAAGAAAGAACATACACAGCAAGCATTGTGACGAAGACAATGCACAGTATAAGAAACAGCTTGAGCAGCCCGTTGTTTTCTATCAGCATTGCGGCCAGGAAGTATACTGCCGTACCGGCATAGCCTATCCTCTCAAGAAGGCTTCTGCCGTCTCCTTCCTTATAAACGCCTGTTGTTCTGTAGAATTCAAAAAGTCCCTGTTCCGAGATCAGCAGCAGGATGAGCCCCATAAAGGGTCCTCCCGTATAGTTCATCAACGCGATCAGGATAACAAGGACCGCTGCACTTATGACTCTGGTCTTAAACATAAACCCTACTCCTTAACACCGCCGTATCTTCTGTCACGTTTGTTGTAAGCTTCTATAGCCTTCTCAAGTTCATCTGCCGAAAAATCAGGCCAATGGACATCCGTAAAATAAAACTCCGAATAGGCCAGCTGCCACAAAAGAAAATTGGAAAGGCGCTGTTCCCCGCTTGTTCTTATAAGAAGGTCCGGAGCGGGGATCCCGCTTGTATCAAGGTATGATTCAAAGATATCCTTGGTTACCGGTCCCTCAAGCCTGTTTTCCTTAACATCCTCTATGATGCGGTTCACCGCCCGAAGCATCTCGTCCTGACTGCCGTAGTTGAGCGCAACCTGAAAATGAAGACCGCTGCAGTCACATGTTGCATCCTCAAGCTTTTTGATTATCTCCTGAATATCCGGTGCCAGCCTGCTCTTGTCTCCTATGACCCGAACACACATATTGTTCTTCTCAGCCCTTTTGATACAGGTTTTAAGGTATGATCTCAGCAAGCCCATAAGGGCTTCCACTTCATCATCCGGCCTCGCCCAGTTCTCGGTGGAAAAGGCGTATACGGTAAGGTATTCTATACCCCTGTTGTATGCGGTCTCACACATATCCTCAACTGTTTTAGCGCCCTGAACATGTCCGTAATTGCGCGGCATTCCCTTTGCCTTAGCCCAGCGTCCGTTACCGTCAAGTATTATCGCCACATGTTTTGGAACCTTTAGTTCCTTATCCATCAATAAGTCCTCCGATATTCTCTATCTATAAAAGGGCAGGACGTATGATCGTCTTGCCCTTGTATCCGTCTTTAGATTCCCTTAAACAGTCAGGATATCCTTGGATTTCTCTTCCACCATCTGATCCACCTGTTTAATGTACTTGTCCGTCAGCTTCTGAAGTTCTTCCTCAAGCTGCTTGATCTCATCCTCGGATACATCGTCCGACTTGCCAAGCTTCTTGAAGGCATCATTGCCGTCCCGCCTTATGTTCCTTATCGCTACCTTATCGGCTTCACCCTTTTTCTTTACTTCCTTAACGAGATCCTTCCTTCGTTCCTCGGTAAGTTCGGGAAAAACAAGCCTTATCACATTTCCGTCATTGGTAGGGTTTATACCCAGATCCGATGTCTGTATGGCCTTTTCGATCTCCCTTAGCATTGACTTGTCCCAGGGCTGTATCTGTATGATCCTGGCCTCGGGAATAGCAACATTACCTACCTGCTGGATCGGTGTGGGGGTTCCGTAATAATCAACCTTAATCTTATCCAGCACGTGCGGATTGGCCCTTCCTGCCCTTATCGTATTCAGATCCGATGTAAGATGCTCTATCGTTTTTATCATCTTCGACTCATATTCTTTTATTCTCTCGTTCATTGTAACGCCCCTTCTCTCCTGTAAGATCTAAACGGTAACCTTGGTACCGTTAAACTGTCCGTATATTGTATTTACTATGCTGTTCTCCTCGTTAAGTGAAAAGACATACATCGGCATCCTGTTCTCCATTGCCAGTATCGACGCCGTTAAATCAACTACCTTCAGCTGTTTTTCAATAACCTCCTCTATGGTTATGGTGTCATACCTGACTGCGGCAGGATTCTCCTTGGGATCGGAATCATAGACACCGTCTATCGCCTTGGCAAGCAGTATCCCGTCAGCCTCCACTTCAACCGCGCGAAGAACCACTCCCGTATCGGTTGAGAAATAAGGATGTCCTGTTCCGCCGGCGAAAAATACCACCATTCCCTTTTCAAAATACTTATTGGCCCTGTCCTTGGAGAAGAGCTTGGTAAAGGATCCGCATTCAAACGGTGTCAGAATGCTTGTCATCATACCGGCAGACCTGAATATTTCCGAAACATATATACAGTTCATTATCGTGGCCAGCATTCCTATCTGATCGGCCTTGGTCCTGTCTATATTCTCGCTCGTGCGTCCGCGCCAGAAATTACCTCCGCCGATGACCACTCCGACCTGTGTGCCCTTATCCGTGAGTTCTTTGACCTGTCTGGCAACCATCAGAATGGTATCGTCATCGAATCCCGATTTCTTGTCACCGGCCAATGCCTCGCCACTCAGCTTAAGGAGTATTCTCTTCATATATATCATTCCTCATCATCAAAGAAATTGCTTGCGGTCACATCCGAATAGCACTGCGAGCATGAGCCTTCGATGATCGCACCGTTATTGATCTGTATTGATTTGCTCTTGATATTTCCGACGATAACAGCTGTCGAGTCAAGAACAACGGGTCCCTGCACATCAATATCACCCTTCACGGCACCTGCGAGTACTGCAGCGGCAGCCTTGATATTACCCTTGACTATGGAGCCCTGGGCAACCTTGACCGAGGTGTTTGAGAAAAGCCCGCCTGTTATCTTGGCTCCGTCAACAAATATATTGTCTGCCTTGGAATCACCTTCAACACGTCCTGCAATGCTTAACTTGCCGGAAACATCCAGATTACCGGAAACAACTCCCAGAACCTCAAGACTTCCCGCGCAACTTATATTGCCGTTAACGGTCATACCGTCTATTATGCAGCCTGCGGATGACTGGCTCTTGTTGTCATCCCATATTGTATTGATGGGGGCCTCCCTGGGGGTTTCCTCAAATATGGGAGTCGTAACGGTATTGATCGGTCCATCGTCATACGCCGGTTCCGGCTCGGATCCCGAAAGAGCCGACATCATATCTCCGTAAGAAACCGCTTCTTCCTGAGGCTCTTCCACGACTGCTTCCTCGGGCTCCGCAACTGTTTCTTCTTCGGCAAAGTAGTCGACATCATCATCTTCAACTTCCTCGACTTCTTCTTCAACAACCTCTTCAACTTCCTCTATTTCAACATCATCGGGGATATCTTCGATCGGATTACCGTCTTCATCAACATATATGACTTCTTCGATCACTTCCTCATCACCGTCGTAATCGCCGTCATCTTCACCTTCCTCAATGACCTCTTCGACCACTTCCTCATATTCTTCCCCGGCATCTTCCCCTGCCGCAGGGCTTGATGAAGCTTCCTCGGGCCCGTCAAAGGATGCAAACAGCTGCGAATAGTCCTCACTCTGGGTAGGAGAGTCGTCACCCTCATCGGGTACGGCCGCAACCGCCTCCTTGACAGACTCCTCCTCAGGCATGAGTTCATTCACCGCCTGTGACAGGTCTTCCTTGAAATCCTTAAAAAAGCTCATTTCATATCCTCCTCATATTATGATTAATATTGGATCGGTGTTGTATAGTCGTCTATCGGAAGAATAACATAACCCTGTGCCTGGAGACCTTCGATCACTGCAGGCAGGGCATCAACCGTCGTCGTCTTCTCCGACAGATCATGGAACAGGATCATTATCTCATTCCTGTCCTCCGGGGTCGCGAGTGCATTTATACCATTAAAAACGTTGTCTATGATCTCCTGCTTGGAGAGCCTTGCCGCATCGGCATCGCCGCTGTTCACGTTCCAATCATAGTAAACGATTCCCCGCTTATCAAGCACATCGGTGAACTTATTCATGCTCACCTGTGCCACTTCGTTGTTGCTCCCTCCCGGGAACCTGTATATCCTGGGCATATAGCCCGTAATATCATATATCACATACTGTACATGGTCCAGATCCGCGGTAAAAGCATCCTCGGACTCATACACTTCCGTGTAAATATGGGAATAGGAATGCATTCCCATCACATGTCCTTCCTCATGTATCCTCCGGTATTCATCCTTATACGCATCGGAGAAACGTCCTATAACAAAGAAATTCCCCTTGACATTGTAAGAATCGAGGATATCGAGTATCTTACCGGTGTTAGGACTCGGGCCGTCATCAAAAGTAAGGTAGGCCTTTTTTACAGCCTGAGTGGATGCCTTGACATCCGACTCGCTTTTCTCACTTTCTTCCTTAAGCTCCTTAACCTCGGTCGAAATCTCGGGGCCTGCCAAAGCTGCGGCTTCCGCCTCCGACCTTCGGGCCATCTCTTCATTATAAGACTGCATCGAAAGTCTTGAAATAAGAAGTCCCTTTGACACTCCGTCAAGCTTCGGTGCATAACCGTCGTTACCGTGATAGCACATAAATAACGACAGCAAAAAAGCACCTCCAAACACGACTGCCAGCTTCATTCCCCTGTTCCGGGCACATAACACCAAACCTATTGTACCACATACACTATGCTTATTAAAAGATTTTTTTTGATTACTTTTCTTTTTCCTCATTATTTCTTAATAACCATATCAAAACAGCTGCCGTGATCAGGAAGGGAATGCCCGCAACAAGACCGGCCGGTGAAGGCCCAAACAGCATCCTGCCGCCATCCTTCGTAAAAAGGATACCCAGAGCCGATATGGAATTGATGGCTCCGTGTCCTATTACCGCAGGAATGCAGGAACCGGTCTTAATGGTAACATAGGAAAAAAACGTACCGACCGCGAAGCAGAAAACTATCATGGCAAGGATCCCAAGATATGGATATCCCGTATAATCTGTTCCGTAATTGTGGCCCATAAGGGTAAGCGGAAGGTGCCACAGCCCCCAAATGATCCCTGTTACCACCATAAGAGGAAGAGGTTTGAGCCTTCCGTTGAGCTTGGGAAGAAGGTATCCCCTAAAGCCCCACTCCTCTCCGAAACAGGTGATGCAGTTAAGAACCGGACCGATCAGAAACGCCGTGACTGCCTGGGAGATGGCGCTCTTCCTGGCCGCTTCGGGCGTGATCCCGGTAATTCCCTGACCGGCATATGTATCTATCATAAATTTCATGTCATATGAAAAGTCATCCCTGAATAGGATAAAATATACAAATATACCAAGCAGGGTCAGGATACCCGGGAGAAACCAGGCCAGAAGATAATACCTGTATTTCCCATCCTTCAGATCAAAGCTTAAATACGATCCGCCAAAACCCTCACGGGTCAGGATCCTTGTAAGAGCGGCACAAAGTGCCGGAAAGAACATAGCGATGGCGACCCATAAGGACATATTGGCGATATTGGAACCCGAACTCTCCCTTATCGGTCTGACAACAAAAATATATTCATAAATATATGTAAGAGAAAAAACCAGAATAAGATATAATGCAAGCCTTCTTCCATCCCTGTTGTCTTTAGTCTCCATATCATTCCCCCCTTTTTATCTTTTACAGTCAAAAACACTATATATATTACTATAATTGCACCCGGGATACAACCTGTAGGATATCCAAAAGATCTCAACCTCTTATGATGGATGATATCAACAAGATAATAAGCGTCACGTTAACTAATTTTTGTGATATTTTTTGTATTTTTATGTTGCATTTCCCTGAAACCTGTGACATAATATAAATGCAAAGGGCTGCCTTTGCGTGCAAGGATGTTTGTTATAGGATGTAAGATCCAAAGGAGGGAATTGCTATGAAGAAAAAATCTCTT
>DPZM01000233.1 GCA_003535955.1 Lachnospiraceae bacterium
AGTTATACAAAAGGCATAAACTTAATCATAGTGTCAAAAAGAACCGTCCCCAATGACATTTTCTCTGGCCCAGGAAGGTAATGGGCTGGTATTTTTCGGGGACAGGGATCGGTGGATCGATACAGATACGATCAGGGATCTGTGCAATTTAAAAAAACTGAGCTACAGGATCATCGAAGGGGCTGATCATGCACTTGAAACGGGACATGTACATGTCGATGTTGAAAACATAAACAAAATAATCCAGGAAGCGGAGAATTATCTTGTCGGAGGCCCGATCTATAAGTTTGAGATACCTAAAAGAGACGGGTCGAAACAATCGATGCGGGATTACCGGGGAAAGGTATTGCTGATCGTTAACTCCGCTACGGGATGTGGTTTTACACCGCAGTATGAGGCTTTGGAGAAAATGTATAAGGATTTTCACGATGAAGGATTTGAGATACTTGATTTTCCTTGTGATCAGTTCGGACATCAGGCACCCGGAACGAATAAAGATATCCACGAATTCTGTACATCGCGTTATAATATCTCTTTTCCCCAATTTGCAAAGATTAACGTAAACGGAAGGGATTCGTTGGAACTCTTCGAATATTTAAAAAGCAGACAGGGTTTTAGGGGATTTCTTATGAATTCACCGGAAAGTGTTCACTTAGAACGGCGTGCAAGAGAAGCGGATCCGGATTTTCAGAATAATCCTGACATAAAATGGAACTTCACGAAATTCCTGGTCAATCGCATAGGACAGGTAATAGAGCGATTTGAGCCTGATTCCGGAACGGAGATAGTAAGACAGGCGGTCGAAAAGGAAGTGTCAAAAAGAACCGTCCCTGTTGACAAATGAGGTGATACTATGAGCAGACGAAGTCTTAATAAACATCTTTCCTATAAGGGGGCGCTGGCCTATTCGGTAGGCACGAGCGTAGGATGGGGTTCTCTGGTCGTAACATGCAACACATATCTTGCGCAGGCAGGCCCGGTCGGAAGCATAGTCGGACTCTTGTGCGGTGCTGCCGTAATGCTTGTTATAAGCCGTAATTATGCGCTTCTGATGAAGACATTTCCCGAGGCGGGCGGCGCTTATTCCTATTCCCGGGATATTTTCGGTTATGATTACGGTTTCTTAACAGCATGGTTTCTGTCAATGACATATCTTGCCATTCTCTGGGCCAATGCGACTTCGCTTCCTTTGTTTGCAAGGATATTCATGGACGGGACCTTCAGGAAGGGAAGACTGTATTCCCTGTTTGGGTATGATGTATACATTGGAGAAGTAATTCTTTCTTCGTGTGCGCTCATTATCATAGGCTGTCTGTGTATGAATTTTAAGAAGGTGATGGATGCATGCATGATCATCCTTGCGGCTGTTTTTACCGTGGGCATAGCAATATGTTTTCTTGCATCCATGTTTGGGAGGTCCGGCAGTATAAGCCCCCTGTTTGTTAACGATACATCCGCCCTTTCCCAGATAATAGGGATAGCAGTGATCTCACCCTGGGCCTTTATCGGTTTTGAGAGCATATCGCACGCATCCGAGGAATGCACCTTTGACAGTGAAAAATCGGGAAATCTCCTTACTGTCTCGGTTGTCCTGACGACAGTTATTTATATAATGATAACGGCCCTTTCCGTTACCGCATATCCTGAAAGGTACGCAAGCTGGCTTGAATATATCAAGGACATAGATAATCTTTCGGGACTTGAGGCTCTTCCTCCCTTCTATGCGGCTTATTCCCATATGGGAAATGCCGGCGTGATCATCCTGATGCTTGCGTTGCTTGCCCTTGTAATAACAAGCCTTATAGGAAACATATCTGCCTTAAGCAGGCTCTTCTATGCCATGGCAAGAGATCATATACTTCCTGCCAGGATCGCTGAATTAAACAGTAAAAATATCCCATCCAATGCAATACTGGTGGTTATTCTCTTTTCAGTCCTCATACCATTTATGGGACGGACTGCCATCGGATGGATAGTGGATGTTACCACCATAGGAGCCACTCTTATCTACGGTGTCGTATCTGCCGCCGCGATGAAGGTATCCTTTGAGGCAGAGGATCCGGCCGGCAGGCGGATAGGTTTAGCCGGTGTGATCCTTATGAGCCTGTTCGGGGCTTATCTGCTGCTTCCCAATTTTGTTTCCAGAACAACTATTGCCAAGGAGACCTTCCTCCTGTTCATTGTCTGGAGTGTATTGGGCTTCATTTTCTTCAGGTTTACCCTTCACAGGGATAAGGAGAGGCGGTTCGGGTCTTCGATCATCGTATGGATCGTCCTCTTAAGTCTTGTGCTCTTTGTTTCATTTTTCTGGATGAGGCAGTCAATGCTGTTGCAGGACGCACAGATGAAGAAAAACGTCAGGACTTATTTTGAAACGGAAGGCATGGAGGATTCGGATGTGGAAGAAGTGGAATACATAGAATCCCAGCTTGATATGCAAGGCCTGGAGACAACAAGGATCATGTTGATAGCATCGGGGATGTTCGGGTTTGCCCTGATCATCATGCTTACCAATCACAAGTTTATGAGCAGACGATCCCTGGAGAGCGAGCTTAAGGCCAATACTGACACCATGACCGGGCTTAAGAACAAACATGCCTTTATTTCCAAGGAGAAGGAGACGGATGATCATATAAGGGATGGCCTGATAAGGGATTTTGCAATAGTAGTCTGTGACGTAAACAATCTTAAGCAGATAAATGATACCCTTGGACATAAGGCAGGGGATGAATATATTATCAATGCCGGTAAAATGATTCGTGAGATATTCAGACACAGCCAGGTATACAGGATAGGCGGGGATGAGTTCGCCGCTATCTTAAGCGGAAGGGATTACAATATGCGGTCTGAACTTATGAGGCTCCTGCATGACCGGTCCGCGTCGCATATCGGGACAAATGAAGCTGTGGTAGCCGCAGGTATCTCTGATTTTGTTCACGGAGTGGATGAGGATTTCCATACGGTTTTTGTCAGGGCTGATGAGTTCATGTATGAAGACAAGAAGTATCTTAAGAGCCTTGATACAGCCCCGGATGAGTCGCAGGAAGCGCAGGGAGAGGATGGATCCCTTGAAAGCATGAACGCTCTTATGGAGGAGAAGGCCATCATAAATGTCAGGAGGAGCATACTCATAGTGGATCATGAGTTGATCAACCGTGAGACCCTGGGGAACACCATGAGGAATGACTATACCATATTGTATGCGAATGACGGCATTGAGGCGCTTGAGCAGATCAGGGAGCACGGAAATGATCTGGATCTTATCATGATGGATCTGGATATGCCGAGAATGAATGGTGTGGAACTTATCGGAAGGCTTAAGGAGGATCCGGAGCTTAGGGCTATTCCTTTTATTGTACTTGCGGCGGATCAGGAATCGGAGGTGGAGTGCTTACAGCTTGGTGCTGTTGATTTTATACCCAAACCTTATCCTGCACCGGAGATCATTAAGGCGAGGGCGGAAAAATGCATAGAGCTCTCCGAAAGCAGGAACATCATCCTCTCAACCGAAAGGGACGGCCTGACCAATCTCTTTAACACGGATTATTTTATTCGCTATGTGCATCTGTTCGATCATCATTTTCCCGAAACTGCCATGGATGCCGTCGTTATTGATATCAATCGTTTCCATATGATAAATGAGAGATACGGGAAGGAATATGGCGATGAAATATTAAGGAACATCGGTGAAAACTTAAGAGAGCTTGTCAGGGAGCTTAAGGGTGTGGGATGCCGCCGGGGTGCGGATACATTCCTTCTCTATGTGCCCCATCAGGATGACTATAACGGATTACTTAATACGCTTACGGATGGTCTTAAGAAAATCGGGACAGCAGATACGGATTCCGATATAAACATCCGGTTAAGGCTCGGAGTGTATTATGATGTGGATAAGACCATAGATACAGAGCGGCGCTTTGACAGGGCCAAGATGGCGGCTGATAACATAAGGGGCAGTTATACGGAATTCATCGGTGAGTATGATTCTGCGATGCATGAGAATATCCTCTTTAAGGAAAGGCTTCTTGAGGAATTTAAGCAATCGCTCAAGGCCGGTCAGTTTACGACCTATTTCCAGCCCAAGTTCGATATAAGGCCTGACCTTCCGATGCTTGCAAGCGCCGAGGCTCTCGTACGTTGGAATCATCCGGTGCACGGCATAATAAGTCCCGGTCTCTTCATACCTCTTCTTGAAGAACATGGACTTATCTTCGACCTTGACCTTTATGTATGGGATGAAACCGCCGCATATATAAGGTACTGTAAGGATACTTTCGGATTTTCGGTGCCTGTATCCGTCAATGTATCACGTATCGATATGTTAAGGCCTGATCTTAAGGACGTGTTTGATGCCCTTCTGTTAAAACACGGTCTTACTCCTTCGGATATTTTGCTTGAGATAACCGAATCGGCTTATACGGGAGATTCCGACCAGGTAATAAAAATGGTCAATCGTTTCAGGGATGCAGGTTTCGGGATAGAGATGGATGATTTCGGTACGGGCTATTCCTCGCTGGGAATGCTTTCCAAGCTTCCCATAGACGCGCTTAAGATGGACATGTCCTTTGTACATACTGCCTTCGGCGAAAAAAGGGATATGAGGATGATCGAGCTTATCATAGATATAGCGGAGCATCTTAAGGTTCCCGTTATAGCGGAAGGCGTGGAGACACAGGAGCAGTATCTTACACTTAAGGAAATGGGCTGCGATATAATACAGGGCTACTATTTCTCCAGGCCTGTTACGAAGGAGGACTTTGACAGCTTCGTAATAGAGAGGAGCAGGATATAGAACATAGTGTCAGAAAGAACCGTCCCCATTGACATGTTGAATATAAGGCAAAATCATGTTAAATTAATAATATAAATACTATTATCATATCGGAGGATCGTATGTCTATTTCATCTTTTTTCAAAAAAGCAGTCGAAAAGTATAACTCTGTAAGCCTGATATTAAGGATCGTTATCGGTCTTATAGCAGGTGCGGTTCTGGGACTTGCGGCACCGGCTTTGACAGGGATAGGGGTTCTGGGTGATCTGTTTGTAGGGGCACTTAAGGCGGTGGCACCGGTGCTTGTCTTTGTATTGGTATCATCTGCACTGGCACAGGGTGGAAATAAGCTTGACAGCAGATTCAGTACGGTCCTTTTCTTCTATATCATCAGTACATTGCTGGCCTCGGTGGTTGGGGTAGTGGGCAGTTTCATGTTTCCGCAGACTATAAAGCTTGCAGAAACCGCGGAAGCTGATGTTATACCCGCCGGAATAGGCGAGGTAATGGGTAATCTGCTTAAGAACATGGTATCCAATCCTATTACCGCGATTTCCGAGGGCAGGTATATAGGTATTCTTTTCTGGGCCGTTGTGTTCGGCTTTGCAATGAGAGGCGTAGCCTCGGATACCACTAATAAGATGCTCGTTAATATTGCTGATGCGGTATCCAGGACCGTAAGGTGGATCATCAATCTGGCTCCCTTCGGAATAATGGGGCTTGTATTTACCAATGTTTCAACCAATGGATTATCGATCTTTACCGATTACGGTAAGCTGTTGGGATTGCTCGTAGGCTGCATGCTTGCCGTTGCCTTGATCGTCGATCCGTTGATCGCGTGGATAGCACTTAAGAGAAATCCTTATCCGCTGGTGCTAAGGTGCCTCCGTCAGTCTGGAATTACCGCTTTTTTTACAAGGAGTTCAGCCGCCAATATCCCGGTAAATATGGAGTTATGTGAGGAACTGGGGCTTGACAGGGATATGTATTCGGTTTCGATACCCTTGGGGGCAACGATCAACATGGACGGTGCGGCAATAACCATCGCAGTGATGACGCTTGCGGCAGCCAATACCATGGGAGTTTCGGTTGATTTTGCCTCGGCTCTTCTGCTCTCGTTTCTTGCAACAATAGCTGCATGCGGTGCTTCGGGTGTGGCAGGAGGTTCATTGCTGCTCATTCCCATGGCATGTTCATTGTTCGGAATAAGTCAGGACGTTGCGATGCAGGTAGTTGCTGTCGGATTTATCATAGGGGTTGTTCAGGATTCGGTGGAAACCGCACTTAATTCATCGGGCGACGTTATGTTCGCAGCTACGGCCGAATACAGGCAGTGGATCAAGGAAGGCAGGGAATTACCGGACTTTCTTGGAGGTAAGAAGAAATAGATTCCAACTCCGAATCTGATTTTATATATGATATTTTTATAATGCTCAGGGATTCATAGCCTGAGCATTTGCAATGTTCATTTCAAAACACAT
>DPZM01000117.1:0-3636 GCA_003535955.1 Lachnospiraceae bacterium
CGGCCGAATCGGCTTCATCAGCTATCCGGCCTTCTACCCGGGTCATTGTTAAGTAGTTTGAAACATCAATGTTTTTCGCATCGGCTTCTATATCGACATATTTAGTCCGGTCTTCATAATCCGCGTAAGTGTACCTGCTCATGATATCCAGTTCTTCCGCCGAATAACGCTTTTTCAGTATTTCCATTCCCCTGCAGCCCAGGTCATATTGGAAAATATCGTAAATCGAACGGACCGCGTTACGTTCATGGCGGTCGAGATCTTCGCTTATTGTATATTTTTCAAGCTGTTTAAGCTGGGACCTTATGATGGTATCCTCGTAATTGATCCATGGTATCAGAACGGCCGCCGCGCAAATGACTATCCCGGTCAGCAGTATGTATGAAACCATATCCCGTCCCGTGATCTTGCTTAGGATGTACAGGATCATATAAATGATCTCGGTGATTATCAGTGCGACCCCGAAGTACCTTGACATCGTATATCCGTATTGGGATATACGCAAAGTCACGCTCCAGGCCTGCAGTGCTATACAGGGAATGAAGGCATAAGGCAGGATCATTGCGATCTTGTACATAGCATTAGTCCTTTCGTCAGTGCCAAGGGCGAGGGTCCATATAAGGACTCCTGCCAGAAAGAGAAAGGATATGATGGAAAAGACCGAATTGGAAGGGGAGCCGGATGCTGCGAAGATCTTGAACATATATAAATAAATGATGGCCATGGCAATGATGAGCATTGGCTCAAGGGCATAGAGAATGCATATCCTGCCAAAACGTCCGCTCTTTTCCTTTTTGCCCGCGAAGGAGAAAAGGAGTGCCGGTGCGTAGATGCCGCCTGCCAGGAATATTTCCACTCCACCGATCATGCCTGCGTCATAGATCAATTCATTGAAGATGAACATGATAACAGCTATGCCGGCAGCAAAGAGCCCGTAAATTATGCTCGTCTTGATAACGGAAGTGAAGGTCTTCTGGCAGTATTCCTCGAAACGGTATTTAAGACGCCTGCACATATGATATATGGCAGCAAGCCACAGGCCTGCAGCATAGGTTATATAAAAACGGCCGATCACATCCTCGATGATTTCTCCGGGAATACCAAAATGGGATTTAATGGTTTCTGTAGTCATATATGAATACAGAACCGCAAAGGGTATGGACAATATATATCCTGAGATCCTTATCTTACGCTTATCCTTAAAGCATTCTTCAAGGAATACAGCCTGCCCCGCCATGGCGGCAAGAAAACAGGCAATGCGGGTAAGGAGCATGCTGTGATCATCCGTTTCGAAGATGATGGCGGCCAAAAGGGACGCAAGTACAAGAGCACCCAGTGTTACAGGATATGCTCTGAAGATTCCGGCAAGCATACTCATTCCGGTCTTTATCCTGTCTAACGGACGCAGCCTGTTTCTGACCTCGGATTCATTTACGGAAGACTCCGCTTTAGCAGAGACAGCAGTCTCAGCCTCGGGATCGGTTTCTCCCGCGGCTGATACTGTTTGAACGGTGACCGGGTCATTTGTGATCTCCGGACCTGTAAGTTCTTCATCAACAGATGCCATATCTAACCCCTCCAATATAAGGTTAATTATCAATGATTCAGAGAGTATATTCTATACTGAAAACTTATCGTTTAGAAGTGAAGTGACTGACACTTTGAAGATATTCAACACAAAAAAGCTATGGAGCATAGGGGGATCGAACCCCTGACCTTCAGATTGCGAACCTGACGCTCTCCCGGCTGAGCTAATGCCCCTTATCTATCCGCTACCGCATCGGTCACCGCTCAGCCTACGCAATGAAAAAAAGTGCCATGGGTAATACGGCAGATACCGCACTCATCCTATGAACGGATAGATATACTTATTATAGCACAGGATTTTTATTTTGGAACATTAATATGAATAGTAACTATTCAGAACAGCACGGACAACAGCTAAGTTTTCAAGGGACGGGGTGTATGCCCCGTCCCTTGTTCTTAGGAGATAAGAATATATAAACTTTAACCCATCACGATCTCTACGGCATATTCCTTCTTGCCTTCTTCGTAAGGGATAATGTTTCCGGATACTTCCTTGCCGTCAACCGTCATGGTCTTGACACCCTTCTCAACATCCGACGGATTCTTGACATTGATCGTATAGGTGGCGCCGCGGAACTTACGTGTGATCTTAAAGTCACCGAAGCCGTGAGGAACGCAGGGGTCAACCTGTAAGCCCTTATGGGTCGGATAAACACCTAAGATGTACTGTGATATATTGCAGAAGGTCCATGCGGCCGTACCGGTAAGCCAGCTGTTCTTGCCCTCGCCGGGGATGTAAGCATCGTTACCCGCAACCATCTGGCAGTATACATAGGGTTCGGTCTTGTGGATCTCGGATATCTCCTCGGTGTAAGCGGGACAGGTCTTCTGATATATCTCAAAGGCCCGGTCCCCACGTCCGATAACCGTCTCGGCAATGGATACCCAGGGATTATTGTGGCAGAAAATTCCGGCATTCTCCTTATATCCGGGCGGATAAGAGGATATCTCACCAAGCTCTAAGTGATACCTTGTATAAGCAGGCTGTAAGATCATAACGCCGTACTTGCAGTCAAGGTGCTCCTTGACGGAATCAAGTGCTTTCTTGGCAAGCCCTTCCTTAACGCCGATACCTGCCAGTGAGCAGAAGCCGTTGGACTCGATAAAGATCTTACCTTCTTCACATTCCCTGGAACCGATCTTGTGGCTGTAAGCATCATACGCACGAACGAACCAGTCACCGTCCCAGCCGTCCTTAAGGACTGCATCATACATAACCTGAACTTCCTTGCGGGCACGTGCGGCTTCCGCGTCATCACCCATAAGTTCAGCAAGCTGAGCGTATTCCTCGCCGTATTTTACAAACATACCTGCGATGAAGACTGACTCCGCAACCGGTCCTTCCGAAGGACCGAAGCACTGGAATGATTCTCCGGGATGCTCCGAGAAGCAGTTTAAGTTAAGACAGTCGTTCCAGTCGGCACGGCCGATAAGGGGAAGTCCGTGAGGTCCCTTGTTATTAACGGTAAAGTCAAATGACCTCTTAAGGTGTTCCATAAGGGTGGTTGCCTTGCTCATGTCGTTATCGTAGGGAACCTGTTCCTTAAGTATGGAAGTATCGCCTGTCTCACGAACGTAGGCGGATACGCCTGCGATAAGCCAGAGGGGATCGTCATTGAAGCCCGAACCTATATCGGAATTACCCCTCTTGGTAAGAGGCTGGTACTGGTGGTAAGCCGATCCGTTCTCGAACTGGGTGGAAGCGATGTCGATGATACGCTCCCTCGCGCGCTCCGGTATAAGATGAACAAATCCGAGAAGATCCTGGTTACTGTCCCTGAAGCCCATGCCGCGTCCGATTCCCGATTCGAAATAGGAAGCCGAACGGGACATATTGAAGGTAACCATACACTGGTACTGGTTCCAGATATTGACCATACGGTTTACCTTGTCATTGTTCGATTCGAGTGTATATATACTTAACAGGTCTGTCCAGTAATCATTGAGTTCCTTGAAGGCCTTATCGACATCGGCATCAGTCTTGTACTTGGCAAGGAGCTTATCGGAAGGATCCTTCTTTATAACGCCCTTGCTTTCCCACTTGTCATC